>JBEKWX010000022.1:0-24525 GCA_049512675.1 Terriglobales bacterium
GTGCCTGCAAAGGGAGGTTTCCAAGTTGTAGTAATTGCAGATGGCTCGGGCGGCCAGATAGAGCTTGAGGATTCCGTCCACCTTGGGATACCCTTCGCGCTCCCAGCGATCTGCATCCCGCTTCTCGGCCCAGAGAGTAACGGTGATCCACTTTTCCGTCTTGATTTCTGGCACGAAGGGCAGGAACTCCATCTATCTGGATAATGAAAAGGAACCAGCGGCGGTTCCGTATCGGCTGCAACGAGTGGCTCTCTTGGGAAGAGACCCAGACCCACTACGTGCTGAGACATGCGTCGGGATTTCAGTTCTTGCACATCCCCAAATGGGCACTGCGGCTATCTCCAACAAGTTGGGCACTCTGGGGTGACGTTCGGTGGAATGCGTCGGAGCGGGTGTTCAGTTATTTCGCTGTTTGAAACTTCCATCTGCAAAAGATGCGCTTGCTGAATTCTGGAATAAAGGAGTTACTGAGTTACCATTCCAGATTGGCTAACAGAAGATTCCCCCGGATCAGATATGCCTTGAGCGAGTCAGGCAATCTCGCCTAGGGCCTTGCGGACCATACCGCTTCCATGCCATGGAACGGCAAAAACCGTAACTTGCTGACGGCAAAGGCGTTAATAGTCGGACGAGTCGGCAAAAACCGCTAAAATCGGCGCATTTTGCTACCAAAATGCTACCAAGATGTTTGCTACCAATTTGCTACCAAACTGATTCGGGCCGAGGGCTGACCGCGGGGGATCAGCCCTTTTTACCCGATGATTGTGCAGCTGAATCAACAGTGACCCATCGCCGCACTAGTTGCGATGTTTAGATCTCCTCGTCTTCTTTTGATTCTCTCGGCGGCGTCACCTTCTGCCTATTGTCCTCCATCGAAGCCAGATCAGCTGGACGCCGAGGCTTTACGTCGGTAAGACTGCGAAGCAGATCGTCTCCGTCTCTACTGACGACCTCGTCATGAGGGTCCACGTGGTCTATCGTCAGTTGCGGATCATCGGATGTTGTCTGGTCTTCTTCCTTTTGTTTCCGATCCATAGCCTTCTCCAGATAAGCGAAATATGCAGATCAAACTCAATGTTTCACAGGTGTAGCAGGTGCGGCCTGCACGGTTGCATTTGGCTGGGTACGCCGCGCCGCTAGACCTTAGGGTTAAGTAGTTCCGGGCGCGTCGCTCTGATCCACCTTTCCACGTCCGCGCGGAGGCCGGTCGCGAGTTTGAGCATCTCGTCTGCTTCTTTGTCCGACACGGACCCGGCAACATCGTAGCTGCTCACGTTGCGCTTCTTGCGAAAGCCGTCAAAAGTGGCAATGAGTTTCGTGCCCGGCGCTGTGGTGAACTCTAACGATTGGATAACGCGATAGTGATGATTGTCCCGCGCGGCTCTGTAGCCTGCAGCGGTCAGAGCGGCGGTTGCAGCCTGGAGTCCCGCATTGTAGGCGATCGCAAACCGCCAGTCGGCGGGCAACTGCTTCACTTGGCAAGCTGCAAGGTCCCGATCCGAAATCGCCAACAGGTTCGTGATCTCTTCAGGACCTGTTGTGTGCTGAACCAGCCAACTGTTTTGAAGCCAACTTTGTAAGCTCATTCTCGGTCCCCAACACGAAGAGTCTCTTCTCTTTCATTACACTGCGCAAGAAGTGGTTCCCGGCCGCCAGTTTTGATCGGAATTCGGACACTGGGAAAAGGGTCGGGTTGATCTCCCTGCCGAGCGCTTTCTGCGCTGGACCTAGGGCGGAAACAACCTCGCTGAAAGATGCATCGCCCAAAACCATCAGATCCACGTCACTATTCGCCCGCTCCTTTTGACGCGCTACCGAGCCGTAGACGAAGGCAATCTGGATTTCTGGCCCCAGAGACACTAAAGCCGAACGGATGACATCGTGGATACCTACGGTCTTCGTGATTAGACCCTTGATTTCGGAAAAAATCGGGCTTTGCGAGTTCGCCTGATACAGAACTTGGTTGCCCTGGGTTCTTCGCAGAACTAGTCCCATCTCTGTCAGGTATTTCAGTTCCCTCTGAAGAGCACCGTGGCCGGCACCAACGGCCCGGACGAGCTGCCGTACATAGAATGATTGGTCCGCATGGCCATAGAGCAAGGCCAGCAGTGCGCTACGCGTGTGCCCGAATAGGCTCCGGCCAGCGAACTGGGCGTGCGTAGTACTCATAATGGGTACGAGTGTACCCTATGTGGGAACACTGTGCAAGTCCGTCAAAGAAAACTGGCGGGAGAGTGGGATTCGAATGCACCAGTAAACGGAATTTCAGAGAGTTGCGCGGAATGATGAGCATTCTAAGGCACTCAAAGAAACCCATCGGAATTGTTATTGCCCCCTGAGTGCCCCCTGGAAATGCAGACGCAATTGCTCTCCACAGGCAGCATGCTCGGTCGTGCCGCGTCAGCTCAGTCTGTCAGGGACAGGAGGATTTGTGTGCTCGCGGGTTGCGCATCTCGCAAATGCGCGGCCGAGCGGCGCTCCCCACGGATGCTCGATCGCACGCCTTGCGGTCTGTCTGCGGTGCTTGACTTTGCCCCTGCGAGCGGATATAAAGCAAACCATCTGGTGTTCGGGAAGGCGGTGCGAATCCGCCACTACCCCGTAACTGTAAGCGCTGAGAACTGAACATGGAGTAGGTTCCGGCCACTGAGGTTTTCCTCGGGAAGGCTGTTCAGGTTCGTTGAAGCGTGAGTCAGGAGACCGGCCAGATGCCAATCTGGGCTTGATCCAACTTCGATGGGAGAGTTGGAGAGCGTTCCCCTTGCTGGTCACGACAAGCACCGGCGCCGAGAAAGCTGCCTACTGAGTAAATCCCGCTGCCTCGGAGTGGAGTTGCATTCCGCGGTCAGAGGTTCAACATGCAAGAGAGGGACCGGAGGACGGTCACGCTTGTGCTGGGTGGCGTGCGCAGCGGAAAGAGCCGCTTCGCGCAAGAATGCGCGCGCAGATTTTCGCGTGTGGGCTTTATTGCCACTGCGAAGCCGTCCGACGCGGAGATGATCGAGAAGATCCGCCGCCATCGGGAAGAGCGCCCCAACCATTGGCAGACCTTGGAAGAACCGTTGGAACTGGCCCGAGTGATTACGAAACACGCGGCGGCGTTCGACACGCTGCTGGTGGATTGCCTAACGATTTTCATCGCGAACCTTCTGGATGCCGCGGAGGCTGATCCGGCAAACACTGATCCCACAAGCATGGAATTGCGTATCGAGTGTCTTCTGGAGGCGCTACGCACGGCGCCTGCTTCGGTGGTGCTGGTCTCCAACGAAGTTGGCAGCGGAGTGGTGCCGCCATATCCGGCGGGGCGCAGATTCCGCGACAGGCTTGGTGAACTCAATCAGCGAGTGGCGGCTATCGCGGACAACGTGGTGCTGATGGTGGCCGGACTCCCAGTGACGCTCAAGGGAACCATTGGAGCGCGGCTTGGTGTGCAAATATGATCGCCTTCCTGGTAGCGGGAACTGCGAGCGGCGTGGGGAAGACGACGGTCGCGCTGGCGCTAATGGCAGCGCTGCGGGAGCGTGGCTATCGCGTGCAGCCATTCAAGTGCGGGCCGGATTTCCTGGACACCGGACACCATAGCGCCATCTGCGGACGAGCATCGCGCAATCTGGACACATGGATGCTGGATGGCGAGGCGAACCGCGCGGTCTTCACCAGCGCGAGCCGCGATGCCGATGCCGCGATTGTCGAAGGCATGATGGGGCTGTACGACGGCGTGGCTGGCGGGACGGAAGAAGGAAGCGCGGCGGAGCTTGCGAAGTTTCTGGGTTTGCCCGTCGTGCTGGTGCTTGACGCCGCGAAGAGTGCGCGCAGCATTGCGGCAGTGGTCAAGGGCTTCGAGAGCTTCGATCCAGAGGTGCGCTTCGCCGGAATTGTGCTGAACCGTGTGGGGAGCGACCGGCACTATCGCATGCTTGAGATGGCGATTCGCTCGGTCACGAGGACACCACTCCTGGGGCGCATACCAACGAACGCAGCGATCGCGATTCCAGAAAGACACCTGGGACTGCATACGACCGAAGAGACAACGTCGGCGGAGGACCGGCTTGGAGCATTCGCACAAGCAGGACGGCAGCACCTGGATCTGACGCCGTTACTGGATTTGTTGTGGCCGGAAGCGCCGGCGAAGAGCGAGTCCACGCCGGCTTTGAGTCCCACTTCGCGGCTTGGGCAGACGCGCGTGCGCATTGGCGTTGCGCGAGACAAGGCGTTCTCGTTCTATTACGAAGACAATTTCGATCTGCTCCGGGAGCACGGTGCGGAGATTGTCTCTTTCAGCCCGCTGGCGGATGCGGGGATCCCGCAGCATCTTGACGGCCTGTATCTGGGAGGTGGGTATCCGGAGTTGCACGCAGATGAATTGAGCCGCAATACGGCGTTGAGCGTGGAGATCCGCGCGTTCGTGGAGGCAGGCAAACCGGTGTATGCAGAGTGTGGCGGAATGATCTACCTGGGTCGCGCGCTGACTACGCTCGACGGGCGCAGCTTCACGATGACTGGGGTGCTACCGCTGGACTTCGAAATGACGCCACGGCTGGTGCACTTCGGCTATGTGGATGTTGCCTTCGTCGAGGACTGCTTGCTCGGCGAGAAGGGGACGCAGGTGCGAGGACACAGCTTCCATTGCTCGCGCGTGCGAGTGGGCGCCGCGATGCCGACCGCGTATCGGCTGAAGTATTCGCTCTCCGGACGCGATGAGCTGGAGGGGTTTCATTACAAGAATGTGCTGGCCAGCTACGTACATCTGCATTTCCGCGGGAACCCAGCACTTGCCGCGTCACTGGTCATGGCCGCACGCCGAACCCAGGCCATAGAGGTGCCGGTATGAAGCGGTTATGCGCTTTGCTTACTTTGTGCACCGTGCTTCCCGTATGCGGTGCACGAACAGTGACAGATGAACTGGGACGCGTAGTAAAGGTTCCGGAGCATCCTCATCGGCTGGTGTGTTTGCTGCCGAGTGTTGTGGACGACGTGTACGCGCTTGGAGCCGGAGCGGATGTTATTGCGGTGACGGACTACACCAAATATCCGGCGGAAGCGAGAGCCAAGGCCAGCGTGGGATTGCCGTTAGCCCCTTCGATCGAAACGATCTTGTCACTGCATCCGGACCTGGTGTTGGGGAGCGGGGACTTGAACCGCACGGAGACGTTACAGCAACTGGAGAAGCTTGGCATTGCGGTCTTCATGGTCTCACCGCACGGAGTCGAGGGGATTTACCGATCGATTGCAAGCCTGGGACAGGCGCTCAACCGGGAAGAATCTGCGAGGGAGTTGGTCAGCAGGCTGCGCGGACGCGAGGCAGCCGTGCGGCAGCAGGTGAGCGGCAAGCCGGTGGTGAGCATTCTGATGCCGGTGTGGTACGACCCGATTGTCACCATCGGCAAACACGCTTTCATCACGGATCTGATCGAGATTGCCGGTGGACACTCGGTTACTAGCGACCTGCCGCAGGAGTGGCCGCAAGTGAGTCTGGAGGCGGTGTTGGCATGGGCGCCCGAAGCACTGCTGCTGGTGCGGGGATCAAAGATGTCGCTGGAGCAGATTCGAGGGCGGCCGGGCTGGGCCAACTTGCCGGCGGTCAAGAACAACCAAATTTATTACGTGGACGACCGGATCGATTTTCCGAGCCCGGTTGCCTTCGATGCACTGGAGGAACTCGCGAAACAATTTCATCCGTGAGATGGAAGCTCCATCTCCAACTACAACCCAATGACAGCTGGATGATCGGGAAGCGCGGTGCGAATCCGCCACTACCCCGTAACTGTAAGCGAAGAGGCGCGGCTTGTTTGCCACTGGAGAAGATTCCGGGAAGGCAGCCGGCAGCCGATGAGGCGCGAGTCAGGAGACCGGTCCTGCTGAAAACTTCCGAGGGGAAAACCATGTTTCGACTTACGCTCCGATGTTTGCGCAGATTAAGATGGACCTGCAGTTTCATCTTCGCCTTCACCGCCATAGCTCTTGCCTCACCGATAACCACCATTCACGGTACCGTATCCGACCCGTCGGCCGCGGTCATCGCCAACGCCAAAATAGAACTGCTCGAAAACGGCGCGCCGGTTGCGTCCATTGCTACCGATGCAAGAGGCCAGTACAGCATTCCGCGAAACCTTGCGTCCAGCTCGCGCCTGCGGGTGTCGGCCCCGGGATTTCGGTCAGTGGAGAAAGCGCTCGATACAGCAGACATCGCTACAGCAAGCAATGGCCGTGAGTTGATCGTGGATATTGTCCTTGAGCTCGCATCTCTTTCCGAGCAAATCACCGTAACCTCTACCGGTACTCCTACTCCTCAAGCGCAGTTGGGCGCAACCGTGACCGTGTTATCCCCGGCCGACTACCAAGGCACACGGGACATTCAGGAGGGATTGCGTTTAGTGCCCGGACTGCAAGCCACGCAGACGGGGCAAGCGGGAGGAACGACTTACGTTTCCATTCGCGGCGGTGGTATTGGCCCGAATGGCGTGGGCGATGCGACTAAAGTTCTGATTGATGGGATTCCGGCAAACGACATCGGGGGGGCTGTGGAGTTTGCTAATATCGCCAGCGCTGCGATTGGGCAAGTGGAAATCCTTCGCGGCCCCAACAGCGCCCTCTATGGATCCGATGCTCTGGCCGGCGTCATCAGCCTGACGACGGCCAAAGGAGACACCCAGCTTCCTCTACTTGCCTACCTGATCGAGGGCGGCAACTTCGGCACCTATCACCAGGAAGGCACGATTGGCGGCATATACGAGAAGTTCGATTACTTCTCGGACTACTCCCGCTTCGATAGCAGCAATGCGATTGCGGACGATGAATATCACAACGGCACGTTTGCCGGAAACTACGGCTGGACAATTTCTCCCAGCTCCAGCTTGCGCGCAACGATTCACCATGACCAAGTCGCGTCCGGGCAACCAGATGCGATTCAACTGTACGTCATACCGACCGAGGCTAAGCAGGCCAACGAAGACGCCTACTTTGGCCTAACCTGGGAAGATCAAACCACTGCGAACTGGCACAACTTGTTGCGGTATGGGGGTCTACGGCTACGGTCGCAGTACACTGATTTTGCGCCGACAGGGATTCCACAGTACGACAACTCTACAACTCCGCCGACCCTGCTTGGCTATCTCGGAGCACCGGTCACCATTCACGGGGCAAACGGATATACCGTCAGCGGTCAGGCGCAGTATCAATACGTTGAAGCCTATCCGAACTATTTCCCAGGCTCGACAGACAAGGACTTCGTCTACGCACAATCGGATTACCGCTTCAATCCGCATATCCTCGGACTCTTTGCGTTTCGCTATGAAGATGAACGTGGATATTCGGGTGAACCGCCTGCGAATTCAATCCAGCGCGGCAATTACAGCTACACATTTCAACTTCAGGGAGACATTCATAACCGCTTGTTCTATACCCTGGGCGGAGGTCTCGAAGACAACGGTCTGTTCGGACTGGCGGGCACTCCGCGCGCATCGCTTGCCTGGCAGGCGGTGCGAGGTGGTGCAGGAAAGATTCTCAGTGGCACAAAACTGCGCGCCAGCTTCGGTGAGGGGATTAAGGAGCCAGCGGTCTTCGATCAACTCAACTCGCTCTATGCTTTGCTCTCAGGTCTGCCCTCCGGCAGCCAGCTCATCTCGCAATACCACATTGCTCCGGTCGGCCCTGAGAATTCCAGAACCTATGATGGCGGTGTCGATCAATTGTTGCTGGATGGGCGCAGCCGGGTAAGCTTGACGCTCTTTCACAATGAGTTCACGAACGGCCTCGAAGGCATCCCGCAGCAAGGCCTCACCGAGCTCGGCGTGCCGAGTGCCGTTGTCGCTCAGGCAGTCAACGGCGCGACGGTGAACTCGCAGGCGTATCGCGCGCAAGGAGTGGAAACAGAAATCGAATACCAGGTCACCCGAAATATATTTGCCCGAGCCGGGTACACCTACCTCGATGCCAGGATCCAGCGTTCGTTTACGGGCGACGCAATCGGGCCGAGTTTCAATCCGAACTTTCCGACTATCCCAATCGGGATCTATTCCCCTCTAATTGGAGCGCGCCCTTTCCGGCTTGCTCCGCACACCGGTTACTTTGAAGCCGGTTACCATCACGGGCGTCTTTTTGCCGGCCTTCGCGGCACACTCGTGGGAAGAAGAGATGACAGCGATTTCCTCGAATACGACGCCAATTACGGACAGACGATGCTGCTGCCCAACCGCAACCTGGACGGCGCGTATCAGCGGCTGGATTTGAGCACAAGCTATCAAGCGAACCGATATGTTGCCGTCGAAGGAAATTTCCAGAACCTATTGAGCGAGCACTACCGCGAAGCGTTCGGTTATCCCTCGCTGCCATTCATGTTCCGGCTGGGTCTGAAATGTTCTTTCGGAGGTGAATCGTGGTCAGGGAAGTAGACGAGGGGCGCGTGAGTGACGCGCGCGAATGGAGGCAGGTGCGCCGGCAGCGGTGGCTGCTCGGGATGCTGCTTGTTTCACTCGTGCTTGCGATGCTGGCCGCTTCCGGGATGGGCGCCGTGCATGTGCCGGTGTGGCGGTTGGCGCGGAGCACGATCGGTGGCGGATCGCTCTCCGCCGGACCTCTTACTGCGGATCAGCGCATCATTCTTCTGACAATCCGGCTGCCACGTATTATGGCGGCGGTTTTGGTAGGCAGCGCGCTTGCAGTCTCCGGGCTGCTCTTTCAAGGACTCTTCCGCAACCCCCTGGCCGATCCTTATGTCATCGGCTCTTCGGGCGGAGCAGTGTTGGGCGCTTCGATCGGGGTGTTTCTTCTGCCTCCGGTTTCGGTTGCTGGTTTCGGTGCGACGGCGCTGCTCGCCTTTGCGGGTGCGGTCGCTTCGATCACCCTAGTGTATTGGCTGGCGCATGTCGACGGACGCACGCCGGTGGTTGCTCTGCTGTTGGCGGGATTTGCGGTGAGCACCATGCTGAGCTACTCCTCGTATTTCCTGGAGGTTCTAGATCGAGATTTCGGGACAGGCATGCGCGTGTTGTCCTCGTGGCTTCATGGAACGATCGCACAACCGACCTGGCCGCAACTGGCTATCGTGGCCGCCATGCTGGCGATTGGGCTGGCAGGTTCCGTGCCGCTGGCGCGAAACCTCAACACCCTGGCGCTGGGCGAGGAGTATGCAACGCATCTCGGCATTTCCGTGCAGCAGACACGCATTGCCGTGATCGTGATCGGATCGATCCTGACGGGCGCGGCGGTGGCATTGGGTGGGATGATCGGCTTTGCGGGGCTGATTATCCCGCACATCCTGCGCATGGTGCTGGGGCCCGACCATGTGCGGCTGCTGCCGGCGACGGCGTTGGCCGGGGCGCTTTTTTTGCTGGTGGCGGATACGGCGGCGCGCACGGCAATCGCTCCGGCAGAGTTGCCGGTGGGCGTGCTCACCGCTTTTATCGGCGGCCCGTTTTTCCTGTATTTGTTGCGGAAGGCAAAGCAGGGGGTGATGTTATGAGGTCTCTGCTCGAGTTTGCGCGCGTTAGCTTCGCTTACGGAGATAGAAACATCATCAGCGAGATCGATGCCAGTATCTTTGCAAACGAGTGTATCGCCGTGGTGGGCCGGAACGGCGCCGGGAAAACGACATTGTTGCGGCTGGCGGCCGGCACTCTCACTCCGGGCTCGGGAGAAGTGCGCCTGCAGTGCAGAGCGCTGGGTTCTTTGAAGCAACGTGAAATTGCGAGATCGATTGCGTTCGTGCCACAGAACGTCGAGGTCCCATTTCCGTTCACTGTCGAGCAGTTCGTGGAACAGGGCCGTACTCCGTTCTTGAAGTTATTTGGCGGATTGGATGCCGCCGACCGCGAGGCCATGAAGCGAGCCCTGGAGTTGACGGACACGTGGACGTTGCGCTCGCGCATTTTCAACCAGCTCAGCGGCGGCGAGCGCCAGCGCGTGAAGATTGCACTGGGGCTTGCACAGCAGCCGCGGCTGTTACTGCTCGACGAGCCGATGCAGAACCTGGACATCGGACGCCAGTTCGAGATGATCGATTTAATCGGTTCCCTGCGCCGTGAGGGGATTGCGATTCTTGCCTCGATGCACGATCTGGCGCTGATCGAGGGCGCATTCTCTTCCGTTTGGCTGCTAAACCCGGGTGAATCGATGCGACAGGGTTCGCCCGAGGAGATGTTGCAGCCGGAAGTTCTTGAGACCGCCTTCGATTGTCCACCTCGTCATCGTCCCAAGCTAGTGGAGCGTACCCGGAACCGAATGGAGCGAACCCTATGACTCAGATCCATCCCTCTTTTCTTGCCAGCATGGTCGCAGATATCGAGCGCTGCGACACGCGGTACATTGCCGAGGCTCAGCAACGGCTCGACAGTCTGACCAAGCCGATTGGCAGCTTGGGTCAACTGGAGTCTATCGCGGCTCAGATGTTCTCGATTTTTTCAGGGAGTCTTCCGCTGCCCTTGCGGCGAGGTGTCTATGTTTTCGCCGCCGATCATGGTGTCACTGCGGAAGGGGTGAGCGCCTATCCGCGAGAAGTGACGGCGCAGATGGTGCGCAATTTTCTGGACGGTGGAGCGGCGATCAATGTGCTCGCTCGGTTGCACGAGGCGGAACTCACGGTCGTGGACATGGGCGTCGATGCGGAGTTCGAGGGTGCGGCGGGACTGTATCGGGCGAAGGTTCGCCGTGGCAGCCGGAACATGCATTGCGAGCCAGCACTGACACATGAGGAGCTTGCGGCCGCTATCGAAACCGGCATTCGCCTGGCGCATCTAGCCAGAAAAAAGGGACAGCACCTGGTGGCCGCTGGGGAAATGGGAATTGGGAACACGACGTCCGCCAGCGCGATTGCGTCCGTGCTGACGAAGCAGCCGATCGACGAAGTGACGGGGTGTGGCGCAGGACTCGATATGGCGGGAAGAGACCGCAAGGTGGACATTCTCAAGCGATCATTGCAGCGGCACTTCGGCGCTGCGGCGGAAACGCCGGAACCGATGGAAATCTTGCGTTGTGTTGGGGGATTGGAAATCGCGGCAATGACCGGATTCATTCTTTGCGCCGCGGCCAATCGGATGGCAGTTGTCTGCGATGGATTTATTTCGACGGCGGCGGCGGCGGTGGCATACACCATTGCGCCCGAGGTGAGCGGGTATCTTTTTGCCGGGCACTGCTCGGAAGAACCTGGACATGCCCACTTACTTCGCTATATCGGACTTACACCGATTCTCAACCTCGGTATGCGGTTGGGCGAAGGGACGGGAGCGGTTCTGGCCATGCCGCTGATCGAGTCTTCCGTTCGCCTGTTTATCGAGATGGCCACGTTTTCATCTGCCGGAGTGAGCGGGGCGGAAAAATGATGACCCGAATTTTTCAGGACATTGCGGTGGCATTTCAGTTCCTGACCCGTCTGCCTCTGACCCGGCTCCCCTACGAACCGGATGCTCTGTCGCGTGCAGCGAAGTTCTTTCCTCTGGTGGGTCTTGCGGTGGGCGTTGCTGCTGCCGGAATCTATCGTTTGCTGTCGCCGCATCTTCCCACCGCGATCGTGGCGCTCTTGATCGTGCTCTTCTCAACACTGGCCACCGGTGGGCTGTTTGAGGATGGTATCGCCGATTCAGCCGATGCCTTTGGCGGTGGATGGAACCGGCAGCAAATTCTCGACATCATGAAAGACAGCCGCATCGGCACCTTCGGTGCCCTGGCCATTGTGTTCTCCATTGCCGGACGCGTCCTGTTGCTCGCGTCTCTCCAGCCCGGCCACGTCACCCAATATGTGATTTCCGCGGACGTTCTCTGCCGCTGGACCGCGCTTCCTCTCGGCACCGCACTCCCTAGCGCGAGGGAGCAAGCCAGTCAGGGAGGACGGATTGCCCGGCAGATCTCTCGCGTATCCCTAGTAGTAGGGACACTGATCGCGTTTGGTGTCGTGTGTTATCTGTTCCAGATGTCAATGTGGAAGCCCATTGCCGTTGCATCGGTCGTAACGCTCTTGAGCGGGGTGTACTACAAACGGAGCATTGGCGGCATCACTGGCGACTGTTTCGGCGCAACCGGCCAGCTTACTTTGATTGCCGTCTACCTTTGCGGGGTATGGCACAAATGAAGATGAGCGCCATCGTCTTTATTCGGCATGCCGAGACCGATATGGCCGGCAGATTTTGCGGCCGCGCGGATCCGGAGATGAATATGACCGGAGAGCGGCAACTTGCCGGAGTGGTGGAGGCAATTGCGCCGCTCGGTATTCAACGCATTCTATCGAGCGATCTGCGCCGCGCATCGCGGACTGCGGCAGCCATCGCCCAGCACATCGGCGTTAACGTGGAACTTCAGCCGGGCTTTCGGGAGATCCATTTCGGGTTGTGGGAAGGTCTTAGCTGGCAAGAGATCGAACATCAATTTCCGCAAGAGGCGGGCAGATGGCTCAGGAGCTTTCCGTGGCAGAATGCGCCTGAAGGGGAAGCGTATACAGCCTTCACAGCAAGAATAGACGCGGCAATTGCACCCTTGCTCTGCGAAACGGTGGGCCTGACGACAGCCGTCGTCACTCATCGCGGCGTCATGTGCTATGCACTCAGAACGTTTTTCGGCTTCCCTGAGGCGGAAGCGTGGACAACGACTGCACCCTACGGAGCGGTGGTAACTGCGGCTATCCGGCCCTGCGACTGTGAGGTGTTGCCGTGAATCCTCCGCATCTCGAAATCCGGGAGCTTGCGGCCTGGGGTCTGGATCGTCAGACCGACCGTGGTTCGCTTGCCTGCGAACATCTTCAGGACGCAGCATGTAAAGCACAGCGCAAGCTAGGAGTGCGTAAGCCGCATCAGGCGGAATCTCCTGTTTCCGTCGAGGAGACCCGAAATCTGTCCAGCGCACTTACTGCCCGGAGCGAAGCGATTGCGGCCAGCGGTGAATTCGATGGGCTTGCCTCGGAGCCTGCCATCGTCGATCTTCGCAAGCTCATTGCCTTCCAGCGGCGAATCGGATTCGCCGCTGACGGCTATTCTCCGATCGAACGTTTTCCAATCGAACAACGGGCGACATGGCAGCAACTTGTCGACCTAGCTCTTCCAATGGCCCGCATTCAGCCGTCTAACGCGATCTCCACAACCCCGGACGGTACGACTCTCACGGTTCGTACTCTATCACCGAATCTAACGATTCGATTTGCGCACGGTATGGATGGCAGTTTTGGTTCTATACGACTCCTTGCGCATTCGGGGAGCCCTTACATTGAGGTTGCCTCTTACCATGGTCGGTGGTTCCTGCGTGACGGCTATCATCGTTCGTTTCTTCTGCTGAAGCATGGTATCTGCCATGTTCCGGCCGTGGTTGTATACGCCGAGACGTTTGCCGAGGTGGGCGCTATCGGCAACCAATTCTTTGCGAAAGAAATTCTGTTTTCCGAGCGGCCGCCGATGGTGACGGATTTTCTCGATGAAGAGATTGCCGTTCGCTATCTTCGTCCGCAGCGGGAGAGAGTCGTGCAAGTTTTCATCCGAGAGTTGCAAGAGCAGGAATTGCAGGAGCCGGTACAGACCGGTTGCTATGAACAGGAGGGGTTATGAGTATTGCTACGAAACGAGGGGACGGCGGCCAGACCGGACTGGCCGGAGGCGTCCGCGTCTCAAAGGCGGATTTGCGCGTTGAGGCTTACGGGACGGTCGACGAATTGAACTCAATGCTGGGCTTCGCCAGAAGCATCTGTCAGAACCCGGAGATCTGTGCGGCGGTGCACGATATCCAGAAGACGTTGTTTCGCGTCGGGTCGGCGCTGGCAACTCCGCCTGAGAGCAAGAAAGCGGCGGCGCCGCTTTCCGCCACGGATGTGGACCGGCTTACGGACATGGTTCATGCCATTGAGGCGAAGGAGGGGATTCTTTCGGATTGGTCGCTGCCTGGAGCGCACGCTGAGTCTGCCGCCTTTGAAGTGGCCCGCACGGTCTGCCGTCGTGCAGAACGCTGCATTGTTCGTCTGGTGGAAAGCGGTGCTGTCATTCATCCTCAGGCGCTCCCCTATGTCAATCGTCTCTCCGACCTGATCTGGCTATTTGCGCGGCAGATCGAACTCGATTCCGGAGTGGATTCCCGTTTGCGCGACGAGCGGCACGCAGGCGCCCGGTGGTCGAGAGCGTGGTGATGAACCAGAAGAGCGGCTTTTCGCAAGACGAGAAGGACGCGGTATATCGCGTGCTTCGAGAGAGGCGGGATGTGCGCTCTGGGTATTTACCGCGTCCATTGGAAGATGCAACTTTGTGCCGGCTCCTGGACGCTGCGCATTCGGCACCTTCGGTCGGCCTGATGCAGCCCTGGAGATTTATCGTCGTGCGCGACGCGGCGCAGCGTGCCAGGGTGCATGAACTTTTCCAACGTGCCAACGAGGCTGCTGCGGCTTGCCATACGCAAGAACGCGGCGATATCTATGTGCGGCTCAAACTGGAGGGGTTGCTGGAGGCGCCTCAGCATCTGTGCGTGGTTTGCGAAGCAACGAGCGAGCGGGGACACGGTTTAGGGCGACATTCGATGCCGGAGACCTCGATCTATTCTGTCGTGTGCGCCATCCAGAATTTGTGGCTGGCAGCACGCGCTGAAGGTATCGGGGTGGGATGGGTCAGCATTCTCAATCCTCTTGCGGTCAAGGATCTGCTGCGAATCCCTCCGGACGTGGAGTTGGTGGCATATCTCTGCGTCGGCTATGTGGAGGAATTTGCTGAACGCCCGGATCTGGAACGTGCAGGGTGGGAAGAGCGGGCGAGCCTGACGTCGGTCTTGCGGTGGGAGTACTTCGATCGTCCATATTTCGATCAGCCGTACCGGCCTGGGGAGGACAGTCGATGAGCGCTCGGGCCATCATGGTGCTCGGCACCAGTTCGCATGTCGGCAAGTCACTCATGACGGCCGCACTGTGCCGCATCTTCGCGAGGGCGGGTTATCGCGTGGCGCCGTTCAAGGCGCAGAATATGTCGCTGAACTCTGCAGCCACTCCGGACGGGTACGAGATTGGGCGCGCTCAAGCGCTGCAGGCGGAGGCCGCGGGGATTGCGTCGTCTGTGCATATGAATCCGGTTCTGATCAAACCCAGCAGCGACAGCTCCTCGCAGATTGTGGTGCGCGGCAAGGTGTGGGGCCATCTGGATGCCCGCACATACCACGAACACCGGGTCATTACGCTGCTGCCCATCGTGGAAGAAAGTTATCGGGTGCTTGCCTCGTCCAACGACGTTATGGTGCTGGAAGGCGCTGGCTCTCCGGCCGAAATCAACCTGAAAGACAATGACATCGTCAACTTGCGGATGGCGAAGCTGGCCGATGCGCAGTGTTTGCTTGTGGGAGACATCGACCGCGGTGGCGTCTTCGCATCGGTGCTGGGCACATGCGAACTGCTCGATGAAGACGAGCGCGAACGCATCAGTGGATTTGTGATCAATAAGTTTCGTGGCGATCTGGCGCTGCTTTGGCCTGGAGTTCGCATGATGGAGCAGCGGATTGGGAAACCCTGTATGGGAGTGGTTCCGTATCTAGGGCACCTGTCGCTGGACGAAGAAGACAGTGTGGGGTTCGACCAGCGGGATCGAGCGATGTGGACGGAGCAATCGACTCCTTCGCGAAGATTGCAGATCGGTGTGATCGCGTTCCCGTCTATTTCCAACTTCACCGACTTCGATCCTCTCGAAGCAGAACCCTCCGTGGCCTTACAACATTTTCACGATCCCCGCGGTATCGCGTTGGCGGATGTCGTCATCCTGCCCGGCAGCAAGCAGACGGCGGACGATCTGCGCTGGATGCGAGACCGCGGATTCGATCGGGCCTTGCACCGTCATGCGACCAAGGGCGGACTGATCGTCGGCATTTGTGGCGGCTTCCAGATGCTGGGCCAAGAGATTCTCGATCCACGTGGAATGGAAAGTGTGGGAACGGAACAGGCGCTCCAGTTGCTCCCTATGCGGACGATCA
Organism: Terriglobales bacterium; assembly: GCA_049512675.1. GTDB lineage: Bacteria > Acidobacteriota > Terriglobia > Terriglobales > Acidobacteriaceae > Acidiflorens. The sequence continues at coordinate 15,907 of JBEKWX010000022.1, forward strand.
TGGCACGCGATAAGGTCACCGTTCCCGCACGCGGGACGCTTGTAAACGGCTCGCTGTTTGGTCAGGCGATCGCTGGCCAGACAATCGACCTCTGCGAGGTGCGGGGCTACGAGATTCACCTGGGCACGACCGAGTACATGGACGGAGCGGCGCCGTTTGCTTCCATTGTTCGGCAGAGTGATGCCCGGCAGGGCGATGGGACGCAGGCAGTTCCCGATGGATGCGTCTCGCAGGATCAGCGCATCTTCGGCACCTATCTGCATGGGATCTTCGATCATGATGCATTCCGGCATGCATTTCTGCGCGCATCTCGCGCAGCGCTTCTGATGCGCGCTCCAGCAGAGCTGCTTGCGTGGAGTGAACGACGCCGGGAACAGTTGGACCTGCTTGCGGATTCGTTTGGCAGCGCACTCGACCTCGATGCCATCTTTGGAATGGTCGGCCTGAGGATGCCCGGTCTGCCGCTTCGCCGGGATCGAGCTGAGAGGAGGCTTTCCTGATGCGGCTCGCGGAACTCGCTGCCGCCTATGCGCTGGACTGGTGCGTCGGCGACCCTGAATGGATGCCGCATCCGGTGCGGCTAATCGGTGGGAGTATTGGCGCTTCGGAACGTGTTCTCCGCCGCTGTGGTTCTGGAAAATACTTTGAATTGGCTACAGGTGGGATCATCGCCATTGGAGTACCTGCTGCGTCCGCGTTCTGTACTTATGCGGTCGTGAGGCAGGCCCGAAGTGTCCACCGGATGCTCGGAATCTCTGCCGAATTATGGCTGGCGTCCACGTGCCTTGCGACACGCAACCTGCTTGACGAGGCTGCACAGGTGATGAGGGCGCTGGAGACCGAAGATTTGGTGCGAGCGCGTCGACGGCTCGCACGCATCGTTGGCCGGGACACGAATGAACTTGATGAACAAGAAGTCTGCAGGGCCGTGGTGGAGACACTTGCCGAAAGCCTGTCGGATGGCATTATAGCGCCACTTTTGTATCTGGCGCTCGGAGGAGTGCCTCTGGCTATGGCGTACAAGGCAGTGAATACGCTCGATTCGATGATTGGGCACAGAGACGAAAAATATCTTTACTTCGGCAGAGTGGCGGCTCGCATAGATGATGTCGCAAACTACATCCCCGCGCGTATCTCTGCGCTTCTGCTGTGCATTGCGAGCGAATTGCTTCCAGAGACCAATGGCCTTCGTGGTTGGCGGATTTGGCACCGCGACGGAAGTAAGCACGCCAGTCCGAATGCAGGACAGGTGGAAGCGGCGATGTCCGGCGCGCTCGGAGTCCGGCTTGGCGGGACGAACCGGTATGGAAACGAAGTGACGGTGTCAGCGCATCTTGGCGACGAATTTCCGCCGCCAAACCGTTATGCCACGCGCCGTGCGTGGAAGGCGGTGGCTCTAGCATCGCTTCTGGGATTTGGAGGAGCGTTGTTTTTCGCGCTGCGAAAGAAAGATGCCTAGCGACTTCTTGCCCGCGCATGGAGGACAACTGCGTGAGCTGGCCACGGAGTTCGATATACCGGAGACATCGCTAATCGATTTCAGCGCCAGCATTCATCCGCTGCCCCCGTCCGATGCTCTCGTTGCCACACTTTGCGACGCCATCCGTGCGCGAAAAATACTGACCACCTACCCGGACATACACTACTCAGCTCTGAAACAGGCAATCGCCGAATACGCACATGTCGATGCACTAGCGATTGCGGTCGGCAATGGAGTGATGCCACTGCTCGACGCTGCCGTTCGTGCGCTCGGCCTGCGCAAGTGCCTGGTTCCGGTTCCCGCGTTCACCGAATACCGGAGCATTCTCAACGCTTGCGGTACAGAATTCTGCGGCTTGACGGGGACGCCTGAACGGGAATTCTCGATTGATATAGAACGCGTGGTCGCCCGACTGAAGGCCACGGGCGCGCAAGCTGTTCTGCTGGCCAATCCGCAAAGCCCATCTGGGCGGCTTATGCGGGCGGAAGAATTGGGCCGGTTGCACGAAGCGGCGTTTGCGCTGGGCGTAACCACCATCGTCGATGAGGCTTTTATTGACTATGTGCCTGGAGAGAGTATGTCCAAAACCGCCGCCGAATCGCTGGGGCTGGTGGTCTTACGCTCGTTGACTAAGTTTTTTGCGATGCCTGGATTGCGCGTTGCCTATGCGGTTGCTCATCCAGAGACGCGAGTTGCGATAGAAGCATTCGTGCCGGCGTGGCCTGTGGACTCGATTGCTGCGGAAGCAGCGCGATTGGCGTTGCAGGATCAGGCTTCCATTGCCGCAACTCGCGAGATAAATGCGCGGGAGCGCAGATGGTTGGCCGATCGGCTGCAGTCACTTGGGCTCAGAATCTTTCCGAGCGCGGCCAATTACCTGCTGTTGAAAACCGATGAAGACCGGAATGGCCTTGATCTCTGGCGAAGACTCATTGTTGAGCATCGTGTTGTCATCCGGTCCTGCGCAAATTTCGAGGGGTTGGATGAACACTACTTCCGGATCGGTGTACGCACCCGCTTCAAGAACCAGTTTCTGGTGGAAGCATTGACGGAGGTGCTGCGCTCCACATCCTTACCAGCAACTTCATAGACCGCGCGAAACGCATGTATGGCGCAAAACCGGTATTCCTTTTCTGTGTGCATCAGATGATTGGTCGAGTGATACTCAATAGCGACCCGTCTGCCGGGAGCGCGTGGGATTGAACATCCTTCCGGACTGTCAGCCTTTTCAGGGCTTAACTGTTAAATGTTTCCAATGACTTGGAACGCACGGACGACACCGTAAGTCATTGAAGATCACCCCAGGTCAAGAGTTTTGTGGGCTTTCTTGTGGGCGGAGAATGATGAGCATTCCTGCCAAATTCCAGCAGGCATCGATCCGAAGGCGTGCTATACTCGGTTTCGAAATGACGATAAAGACCAAATCCATGATGAGACGGCGCGTCAATCGCGCTCGGCCCTCGGGATTGGTCTGACCATTTTCGGTTTCTAAATTCAGACATTTCTCGAAGGCCCCGACCAAAAATCGGGGCCTTCGGCTTTTTGGCCGGTAGCCAAGCTGGAAAGGCACGTGACTGTTACTCACGCCATGCGCAGGTTCGAATCCTGCCCGGCCAGCCAAGTTTGCAGTGAACACACGGCTCGCTAGTTCAGTAGGAAGAACGCGGCTCTCATAAAGCCGTCGCGGATGGTTCGAATCCATCGCGAGCCACCATGGAGGGGCCTCCGGCGAGGGGCAGTGGCTTATATCCACTTCGGCGCCAGATTAGCGCGGCCAGACAGGTTCGACCCCTGTACCCTCTACCAATTTTGTCGCGCGCCGGTAGTTCAACGGACCAGAACAGTTGGCCTACACCCAACAGATGCGGGTTCAACTCCCGAACGGCGCACCAGGCAGGATTAGCTCGAAGGTCGAGCCCGCGGTCGAGCCCGCGGTCGATAACCGCGAGGCGTTGGTTCGATTCCAACATCCTGCACCACTTTGATGTTGAACATGGGTGACTGGCAGAGATGGCTGATGCACTCGCCTCTTAAGCGAGACCAGGCTGGTTCGATTCCAGCGTCACCCACCAGATTCGCGGGATTGGCAGATATGGATATGCACTCGCCTTTTAGGCGAGACGAAGTGGGTTCGATTCCCACATCCCGCACCAGAGTTACTTAGCAAAGAGGCGGCATAGCATAACGGAACAATGCGCCGAGCTTCTACCTCGGACGATGAGAGTTCAAATCTCTCTGCCGCTTCCAAATGTGGGGATGTGGTCCAACGGATGAGGGCGCAAGGCTACGAACCTTGAGATCAGAGTTCAATTCTCTGCATCCCCTCCACATTAGTTAGGCTCGCGTGGTCTAAGGCATGATGACGCTTCGGTCCTAACGAAGAGATCCGGGTTGGATTCCCGGCGCGAGTTCCAGATGGGTGGGTAGTGTAACCGAACAACACGGCAGCGTCCGAAGCTGCAAATCCGGGTTTGACTCCCGGCCCGCCCACCATCCACGTTTAGCTGGGTTTAATGCCGTAGCGTACCTCGCGTTTCAAGAAGGCTGCCTCGCCGCCCTCTAGAATTAGGCACACTTTATCGCGAATCCCGTTGTCTTCGAGTCCGCCTGATTCATACGAAAACGTCGGGAAAGCGCCGCTCAGTCTGTCGGCCGACGCAACAATCACTTGATCCGAGTCTGTGTTGACGACGAGATTGGGATTGTGGGTGATTACGATAACTTGTCGTAGCAACTTTGCGCTCCGAAAGTAGTGCGAAAGCAAGGAATAAATTGATTCACTGTCCAGATTCTCCTCCGGTTGATCAACTACAAGCGGCATGCTGTCTTCGGAGTCCATAGCAAGGTACAGGATAAGCAGAACAATTCCCTTGGTGCCCGGCGACAGCTTGTCCAGTTCTGTTCCGTTATAGCGGAGGCCGTAGCTTAGCTTAATGTGGGCGTACCCGAATACCCATTCTAGTAAGTCGGAATGTTTGACCCGCGCTCGCAGATGGGTCTCGACGGAGTTTTTCTTGAACATTTCCAAGAGCTGTTCCATCCCGGCTTTGATCTGGGGCGGGTCGCCTGTCTCCCACCCTGGCAACACGGAAGATTGAACGGCCTCTCTGAACTTCAGTGGGGAACCGAACGGATGTCCTTTCCTCTGGTCGAACAGGTCGTTGCCGCGCTCAAGCCAGTTCTCCAAGTCAACGTCCCAGTTGATATGGAAATCGAGCATCTTCTCTTCCTTTAAGCCTTGCTGTAGTTTGCTGCGAACCGGTTCATACAGGCCCTCCAGCACAGCTTGTTCTTTTTTCCACGATTGAAATAGCTTTTCATATATGTCCAATCGGGTCTGCCTTATGGTTTTCTGGCGTGCCACATTGCCGCCCTCGACTGTCATGATTTCTTTTTGTAGCCGAGCAATCTCCTGGGCAATGCTCGCGACTCGCTTTTGAATTTGCTGGATTTGGCTCCTGCGGGTTTGGTCGGAGGCTACGCGCTTCTCTATTTCCTCGATTTGCTTCGCAACTGTCTTAATCGTTCGCTCCTGCCCGTTCTTCGTTGTTGGGGTGGCTTTCCCCTCCAGTTGGGAGATCTGCAACATGAGGTCGGCTCCCAAGTCGTCCAAGGCATCCTCTCCCTTGATCTTCAGGTCGAGGTCGAACTTTTTCGCAACACCTAAGTCCTTGGCTTGGGCCAAAAAGTCTTGTCTTGACGCCTCGAATTCGGCTTTGAACTGGTCCAGTTTGGAACGCAGTTGCTGCAGCTTGAGTTGTCGCTGTTTGAGGCTGGCGACGGTGCTTTGCAGTTTCTGCAGTTCTTGCCGCAGGATTGGTAGCTGCTTCTGCGCTTCGGCCTCCTCGGGTGTTTCTGCGGACGGCAGTTGTTTCTTCAGCCCCGTTTGTTCCTTGCCAAGAGCCTCGATCCTGTCCTTCTTCGCGGGAACGGCTTTGGCTGCTTCGCGTAGCGTTTCGTCCTCGGCGATCAGTTCGCGTATTTTTGAGGTTAGTTTTACCCGCTCTGCCGCAAGCACTTGGGTCCTGACGCCGCGAAGCTCGGTGAAGCTTGACGTATTGAGTGTGTCGGTTGGATCAAGATTGGAGAAAATGACTCGCTCAATCTCATTCGTGAGCTCTGTGCCGACGTAGTCGTCCGAACAGAGCTTCTCAACGAAACTTTGCGAAAGGTATCGGACGTCCGCCCGGCGTTGTTTCTTGTCGCCGATTACGGCCTTGGAGGTGTGTCCGTCGAGCCAGGTCAGGGTAACGGCGGTACCACTCAGGTACTCGGCTGCCCTTGAAATGAAGCTGTCCGAATCCGCGCTCGAATCCTTACCTGCTGCGTAAGCTAACAGGTCCGTTAATGCAGATTTTCCGGACCCCTTTTGTCCTATGATTGTCACAAGGCCGCTGTTCAAGCCTAGTTTCAGGTTTCGAAAGGCCGCAGTCCCTCCCCCACCAATGGCAATTTCGGAGATAACCCTGGAGGCGTCATGCCGCGCGGGCGGGTGATTGCCGATATAAACTCGCTCCTTAGGCTCGTATAGAGTCTGCCTGAGGCCTTCGAATGTGGGGTCGCCCTTTATCCAACAAAATCCGTTCGGGCTTGGTTTGAAAAGATCGTCGAGGCAGTGGGCGTCGGATCCGTGAAAGCACGGCTTCGGCGCCCCAAGTTTCTTCGCACCATCGCTTTTGTCGCCTCCTTCTGCAAGCCAAAATGCGCGATTATTCTGGTTCGCGGAAAAAATGATATTTGCGGATCTCCATATTTCTTCTTGCTTCGCAGCCCAACCGCTGTCTTTGATCCCGGATGGGCCATCGTTTCCGCCGGCTGCGCATACGAGCGAATGTTGGCGCAGCCACGCCTCGTTTTCATACCACTTCCAGAAGACTGCGAAGTCCACCTTGAACTGATTAACACCTTCCTGGTATCGGGCATCGTCGTCGGCTAGGTCGTGATTGTACGCTGCTCCTAATTTGGTGATTCCCGCCCTGGTGCAGGAATATGGTTGCCGCTGGTACTCGATCGAGAGGCGTGCGAGTGCGTGATTGATTTCGTCGCAATGTGCCGGGTCGGTGGGATCTGTGAGTAGGTGCAAATTTACGGCGTGGCCTCTGTCTGTTTGTGGCGTGACGCGGAACTCGATGTTTGGTATGAGCAGGTCTATCGACCCTAACTTGGCGTCTTTCTTATGCCTGATCAACTGCTCGTAGTTCGCGATCGACACATAGTCCGTGACGCCCACGACCGAGACGTCTTTCGTGGTCTTCAGAGCTTGGAGGAAACTCGGCCAGCCCGTGTACCCATCCTCGCGCGCCGTATCTGGAGTATGAACGTGGAGATCCCATTTCCTCCACTCTGATCCACGCTGGTAGGGCAAATGTCCTGCCCTAGTCTTCACCTGAGCAGTCATAATGTTCCCCGATACTCTACTGGACACTAGCATAGTTGCCGATCTGTTTGCGATGTCGACTTGCTGCGGGGGCCAGCGCTTAACATCGGAGACCATCGACAGTAGGCAAGAAATGCATTCAGCTACTAACTGCTCGCAACGTTAAAATACCAACATTTTTGGCTATTGACGAATTTGCGAAATGATGCCAGAGTGATAACTGAGTTCTAGCAATGATGCGCAAACCCCATACCGATTGCTTCCCGACACCGGCCACGTTTACGTGGCAAGGAGCGGGGGAAGGTACGTTCATGTAACGGGGGCGATCCATAGCGCGTAGTTTTTCTGAGCCTCCGATACAAATCGGGGGCTTTTGGTTTTTAGGGCGTGTTTTCACCAACGCGCAGACAGGAGGCGGCGTCGTCTAACGGCCAGGATGCGGCCCTTTCAAGGCCGAGATGGGAGTTCGATTCTCCTCGCTGCTACCAAAGTTATGAGTGCACAAATGATTGAACTCGAAGGTTTGGAAATCGAGCTTGCGTCGGAACTCTATTGCGAACGCGGAGGAGACCACTGCGACTTGGTGGATCGTGCGCGTATGGATCGCAGGAGACTTGGCCACAACGTGGATGAGTCGGCGGTGTTGTGCGTCCGGTGCATGAAAGCAATCGCGCTGAAAGCGTGATGACCCTGGACTTTGAATCCGGGTACGGGCGTTCGAATCGCTCCCCGGCAGCCAGTTTGGAAACACGAGCAAAGGAGGAAGTTTGCTGAAGAGAGTTCGAGGAGTGGTGAAGGCTACGGTTACTTCTCTTGGAAAGAAACATACCGTATCCGCAAGTTCACTCCTCAAAATTGCGAGGTCATCCAATTGGCCAGGATAACCGGCTCTGACCCGGTTCATGCACGTTCGAATCGTGCCCTCGCAGCCAAGTTTGAAAAGTGGTCGCAGAGTCTAGCGTCAGGATGCCTGACTGTCTATCAGGAGGGACGGGTTCAACTCCCGTTGCGACCGCCACAGGGGTGATGACCCGACGGGAAGGGCGCTCGTCTCCAAAACGAGTTCAAGCAGGTTCGAATCCTGTCACCCCTGCCAAGTGTGAAGCGCGAGCATGGTATAGCGGCTGGTGCCTCGGGCCTCCAACCCGATGACGCGAGTTCAACTCTCGCTGCTCGCTCCAGGCGGAAGTCGTCTAGTGGCCAAGACGCGACGTTGCCAACGTCGAGACCGCGGGTTCGAGTCCCGCCTTCCGCTCCAAGTTAGTAAGTATGTTCGAGGCGGTGTAGCCAAGACAGCAAGGCATCTGCCTGCAAAGCAGAGAATCGGGAGTGCAATTCTCCCCACCGCCTCCAGATTGTCGTAAAGAAGTTTTGTGCTGGTGTAGCTCAGTGGGAAGAGCTCGGGCCTCGTAAGTCCGTGATCGGCGTTCGAATCGCCGCGCCAGCTCCGCTGGTATAGCTCAACGGGAAGAGCAGGCGCATGGTAAGCGCCCGACCGCAGTTCGAGGCTGCGTGCCAGCTCCACAAGTTTGCTGGTCTAGCACAGTGGAAGTGCAGAGAGCTTGTACCTCTCCGACGAGTGTTCGATTCACTCGACCAGCTCCAGATTCGATGGCGGGATTGGCCGAATGGCTTAGGCGCTGGATTGTGGCTCCAGTCACGAGAGTTCGATTCTCTCATCTCGCCCCAAATGGGCGGTTCGTATAAGGGGATTACCCACGGCCTGCAACCGTGAAATGCGAGTTCAAGTCTCGCACCGTCC
>JBEKWX010000023.1:0-19208 GCA_049512675.1 Terriglobales bacterium
ATCGGCGATATTCCTTTCACCACAGCGCTGGCTAAGCCCACGCGGCTGGAAGCGCTCGAATATTACCGGCGTGTCGCCGAGCACTTTCACTTGCACATCCGTCTGTACGAATGGGTAAAGACGATTACGGGTGAGGACGGTGATTTTCGCGTCACCACCACCGACCGGCACAGCGCCATTCACGACTACCGGGCGCGCAAGATCGTGGTCGCCACCGGCTACTACGATCTCGCCAATCAGATCGAAGTCCCCGGCGAAGACCTGGACAAAGTTTTCCATTACTACCGGGAACCGCATCCTTATTTCGACACCGACGTGGTTGTGGTCGGCGGCAAGAATTCGGCGGCGGAAGCGGCTCTGGATTTGTGGCGGCATGGGGCGCGCGTCACGCTTGTCCATCGCGGTGCGCAGATGCACCAGCACGTCAAATACTGGGTGCGCCCCGACATTGAGAACCGCATCAAGGCCGGCGAAATCGCGGCGCACTTCAACAGCACCTTGCACGAAATCGGCAGCGACTACGTGCTGGTGCGAACTCCGTCCGGCCCGCTTCACCTGAAGAACGATTTTGTATTCGCGCTCACGGGGTATCATCCGGACTACGATTTCCTACGCAGCGTGGGCATCGAACTTTCCTCCGAACAGATGCGTCCGGTTTGCGATCCGGAGAATCTGGAATCGAATGTTCCGGGAATCTATGTGGCCGGAGTGATTGTCGCCGGGTCGCGGACGAATGAAATCTTTATTGAGAATGGCCGTTTTCACGGCAAACTGATCGCCGCCCACATCAGCGAGAAGCTCGGCCGCGGCAACCCGAATTTTCCTCTTGACTCGACTTGACGCGAACCTGACTCCGATCACCACGTCGAAGAATGGGTCTTCCTCGATCACGGCAAAGAAAGCAGGGAAGTGTTCACGCTGGCGCTGGTGAAGTAGGGCTGTCGGGATTCCTGCCTGTTTACTTGGAAGGTATTAACCCGTGTTTACCACTACCCCCTCCCCCTCCGTCTAGTGGAATCATGGGGTTAGGTGGTGTCGCCGCGCCAAAATCTAGAGCGCAAGGGACTTATTTTCAAAATATTCCGGAATAAGGACTTAGCTCGAATTTTCGCTTAATTCTACTAAAATTCAGAGTTTCGGAGGTGGGCTGACGCCCGCTCATTGCCTAAATATGATTATCAAAGAGTACTGACCCCCGATGGGGCTGGAGCAGATTCGAGTGCAGTCTTGGGAGACGGGCACAGCTCGACCCTGCTTACAGGTCATGAGTCATTCTCGCGCTGATTGGGTCGGATGTCTGTGATGGTGCTCACTGGATAATTGTGATGAAAAAGAGCGACCTGAAGAGTGTGGCGGTGCGCACGCCCACACATTCGCAAACAACGCGAATGTGTGGGGCACCCGGCACTTCGATGGGCCTTGGGAGATGAGTGGGACATGCTTGACACGTAAATCTTGTACTACTCCTTCCCGTTGATCGGCGCGCTGCAGTGGCCAACACGCCGCTCGACACTCTTGATGGTACGAATGAATCTGGCTCTGTCCATGAGGCTTGGGATGCGGAGGTGGCGCGTCGCATCGAAGACCTGAAGGCGGGCAAGGCAGTGACCGTTCCTTGGGAAGAACTGGATCGCGAGCTCTTGGCCTTGGAATAATCCCCACATGCTTCATGATTGAGGATACGAGAGGACTCGCGTCTGCTTAAGTGCTGTCAGTACCCGCCCCTTGCAAAGGACGCAAGGAGCGGGCCACCCCCATCCTCCCACGCCCGATCTGAAAATAAGGCCTTTACCGCAGCGATAAATCGCTGCGCCACCCAAAGTCACGTGCGGAATCGTGGTTTATACTGACTCCATGTCGGAGTCCGCTGACAAGACGTTTTACCTGGAAACTTTTGGGTGCCAGATGAATGCGCACGACTCCGAAAAGGTGGTCGGGACGCTTCTGTCGCAGGGGTATCGGCAGGTTCCTACCGTGGAAGAGGCGGGGCTGGTGCTTTATAACACCTGCTCGATTCGCGACAAGGCGGAGCAGAAGGTCTTTAACCGGCTGGCGGATTATAAGAAGTATCGGACGCAGGGGAAACAGTTTGGCGTCCTGGGGTGCGTGGCGCAGCAGGAGGGGGAGAAGATTTTTGAGCGCGCTCCTTATGTGTCGCTGGTCTGCGGGTCGGCTTCTTACCGGAATCTTCCGTCAATGCTGGTACAGCTCGAGACGGGATCGTCGCGCGTTACCGGGCTTGACGATCGGATGACGGACGCGTGCTTTGAGACCGAGTTCACGGCGCGCACTAATCCGCATCGCGGCTACATTACGATTATCGAAGGTTGCGACAAGTTCTGCGCCTACTGCGTGGTGCCTTATACTCGCGGCAAGGAGCGCAGCCGGACTTCGTCCTCTGTTCTTAATGAAGCGCGGCAACTGGTGGACCTGGGCTATACGGAGATTCAACTGCTTGGGCAGAACGTTAACTCTTATCACGATCCCTCTGGAAATAAGACGTTTGCCGAGCTGCTGGCGGCGGTCGCTTCGGTGGCTGGGATTCGGCGGGTGCGGTTTACTACCTCGCATCCTCGGGATTTTGGACGGGATATTGTCGATGTGATCGACTCCGTGCCTGGGCTTTGCGATCATGTGCATTTGCCCGTGCAGAGCGGATCTACTCGCGTGCTGGATGCCATGCAACGGCTCTACACCCGGGACGAGTATCTGGAGCGCATTGGCTGGATTCAGGCGGCTCGGCGCGATATATCTCTTACTAGCGATCTCATTGTTGGGTTTCCGGGCGAGACGGAACGGGAGTTTGAGGAGACGCTGTCGTTGATGGAGGTGGTTGGGTATGACAGCGTTTTTACTTTTAAGTATTCTCCGCGGCCGAACACTCCGGCTTTGCGGCTGGAGGATGCGATCTCCGATGGGGAGAAGGCCCGGCGGCTGGCAGTGCTGAATGACTTGCAGAAGCAGATTGGAGCGCGGCGCAATCAGCGGCATGTTGGGGACGTGCTTGAGGTGATGGTGGAAGGGAAGAACCCGCGCGGACAGTGGATGGGGCGGACTTCGCAGATTAAGGTGATGAATTTCACGGTTCCTGCTGGCGTTGAGCTTAAATCGGGGAGCTACGTTCGCGTGCGCGTTACTGGGAGCTTCCCGAACAGCTTGGTGGGAGAGATGGATTGCAGATCGGGTGATCGGGCCATCGGGTCATCGGGCGATCCAAGTTCAACCGCGAGTAGCGCTCTCTGATGGTTTGAGGTTCCTATGGAAGTGGAAATGAAAATTCGCGGGCTGATGATGGATCCGGTTTCGAACATGCCGATTGTGCTGCTCAAGGATGTGGGCAGCGACTTGGTGCTCCCGATCTGGGTGGGGGTGTATGAGGCCAACGCCATTGCGCTTGAAATTGAAAAAGTCAGCACGCCGCGACCGATGACCCACGACTTGATCAAGAACGTTCTCACCGGACTGGACGCGCTGGTGCACAAGGTGGTGGTCACGGAACTGAAAAACGATACCTTCTACGCCGTGATCTGGTTGGAAAGGGAAGGACACGTGATCAGCATCGACTCGCGTCCGTCGGACGCGCTGGCGCTGGCGCTGCGCGTGGATTGCCCCATCTTCGTGGAGGACGAGGTTCTGAAGAGCTCTAAGCAGGCCTCCAATCCTGTTCCTGCGGTTTCGAGCGAGGAGCTGCGCAAGTGGTTGGAAGACCTTGGCGATGATGACTTGGGCAAGTACAAGATGTAGGAAGGCAGCTCTCAGCTGTCAGCTCTCAGCTCTCAGTTGTCAGTACTCCGTGAAAGCCGCACCCTTGGGCCTTTCAAGTTACCAAACTACAAATTGCAAAATTTCCAATTCTTCTCATGCCTGATTCCGCCGAACAGCTGCAGCGCCTTTATCTTGCGGGATTCGAACTTCAGACTTTTGAGCGCTATCCCAAGTGCATTGGCGTGCTGCGCGACGACTGCGTCGCTCTGCTGGTTCCGGGGGTGGATGGCTTGCAAGTTCTGGGCACTCCGGGCTGGCGCATGGGCGAAGTGATGGGCGTGCTCACCGAAAGGGACGGCCGCAAAGTGTTTCAGGCGAAGACAGAGATTGTGGAGGCCACGCCGGAGCGGATTGCGGAACTGCAGAAATTCGGCGAGGAGCTTAGGGAACTGCTGCGGGAGGACTTTGGGCGGGCGGAAGCCTAGTCTAACGGCTTCACATAATACCTGTTATCGGACATTGAAGGTATGACGGGCCGCTTCATGCCACCTCAAGGACGTACACGGCCCAAGGCGCGATCTCTACCTCACTCACCCAGCTGTACGGCTCATCTCCCCTCGCCAGCGGCTCGTACTTCCCTAGCAGGCGCAGTTTAGCCTCTTCGAAGACTTCTCGGTATGACTCATCGGTCCACAGGATGTCCTCGACCGGGCGCGGATCGGCGTGGTCGGTCACGATGATACGGACTTTGTCCCCCGACTTCGCCAGATGGTTCTCGGGAAAGTCTATCGTCGAAAACGACGCCCACTCATGGGTGTAAATTTCCGGCCGAGAGACGATCAGCACAACCTTTCCTTCATGGTTCAGGAGGCGGCCCAAGTCTTGCAGGATGCGCCGTTTGTTTTCCCGTCCCGCGATGTTGTCGAAAGTGAAGGCAGCAAGAATGAGATCGTAGACCCCGGATTGAAACTCGCTCAGGTCGTCGCCGGGGACGTCGTCGCTTTGAACGTCGTTCGTCTGAACGTCCTTGCTCTGGACGTCGTTGCTCTGAAGCAGGCGGTAGTCACCGGAGGGGTCCAGTTCCCGCGCTTTGCGGATCATATCCTCGGCTATATCGACTCCCGTCACCTCGAAGCCGAGCTGGCGCAGGAAGCGCGTGGAGCGCCCTGTGCCGCAACCGAAGTCCAGACTTTTACCGCCGCTGACATGCTCGCCGAGGATGGCAGGGATGTCGCGATACGCCAGGTGGTAGGTGTTCTTGAACTCTAACGTGGCGTAGGCTTGGGCGCGGGTGTCATCTTCATAGCAGTTGGCGAAGGTCACGGACTTCCTTTCCGGCTAGGACTCAATAATATGACTCATGACGCGGAAAACACGATTCCCGGGTGGAAAAGGGTCCCGGCGATTCTGGTTGCGATTGCTATGAGGTCGTGCTGGCCGTAGAAGACCTTCACCTGTGGGGCTCGTGACATTTCGGGCAGATTCACGGCGCGACCACGGCGGATCAGGGCGGCGCTTTCTTCACTGGCGGTGACGCTCGGCAACTGCGGCAATAACTTTCTGGGATGGACTAGCATTGTAAGTGCGAATGACTCAACGCTTCCCTGCTGCATCGCGGCTTCTAACGCCTGGAGCGAGTGGGCATCTTCGATTGTGAACTCGGCGACGGCGGTGCGTTGCAGGCTGGCCAGATGTGCTCCGCAGCCCAGCTTCTGGCCCATTTCGTGAGCTACCGACCTTATGTATGTGCCCGAGGCCACGCGGGCGCGGAAGGTGGCTTGGTCTTTCGTCTGACCTCTCGTGGTGTCTAGAATCTCGAATTCCTTGATTTCTACCTGCACCGGCTTGAGTTCGACCTGCTGCTTTTTTCGGGCTAGTTTGTAGGCGGGGACTCCGGCAATTTTCTTGGCGGAAAAGGGCGGCGGCATCTGCTCGATGACGCCTTGAAACTGCGCCGCCAGGGCGCGGACTGCATCGTAATTCATGCGCACGTCTTGCGGCGGCGTGGTGGGCTCGCCATCGGCGTCGTAGGTGTCGGTGGCGAAGCCGAAGCGGATTACGCCTTCATAAGTCTTCTCGGAATGGGCGTAGAACTGCGCCAGGCGCGTGAGGTTGCCGAGGACTATCGGAAGGACTCCCGTGGCCAACGGGTCGAGGGTTCCGAGGTGACCGACCGCGCGCTGACCGAGAATTCGGCGTACGCGATTGACCACGTCGTGCGAGGTGAGGCCGGGCGGTTTATCGATGACGAGGACACCATTCATGGGGATTTGTAATCTGGTAATTTGTAATTGGTAATTTAAAGGCAAGATCGGATTCAAATTACCTATTACAAATTACCAAATTACCAATTAAATGATTCCTCTTCGCGACGATCAGCCCATTTTCTCGACACCGTTCGTCAATTATTTCTTGATCGTGCTGAACGTGGTGGTCTTTCTGTGGGAGCTTTCGGTTGGGATGCAGAGCCATCGCGCGCTGAATTCATTCATGGTTGAGTTTGGCGTGGTGCCTCGCCACACGCTGGCGGTGCTGACTGGGCACTCCTACGATAGCCTGGGTACAGCTGTTTTGCCGTTGTTTACTTCGATGTTTCTGCACGCCTCATTCTTACACGTGGCTGGGAACATGCTTTTTCTGTGGATCTTCGGCGACAACATCGAAGACTACCTGGGACACTTCACATATCTGGTGTTTTACCTGGTTAGCGGAGTGGCGGCGGGCGTCACGCACATTCTGCTGAACCAAGGCTCGCGCGTCCCCAGTGTGGGCGCGAGCGGCGCGATTGCCGGGGTGATGGGCGCGTACTTCATCCTGTATCCGCGGGCGCGAGTGCTGATCTGGTTTCCGCCGATTTTTCTGTTTCACGTTCCGGCGTGGCTGATGCTTGGCTATTGGTTCGTGATGAATTTCCTGAGCGGCACGGCTACTGCGATTGCCGAAACCCACCAGACTTCGGGCGGGGTTGCTTTCTGGGCGCATGTGGGAGGCTTTGTCGCGGGTGTGGTCATGATTAACTTATTTCGGGAACGGCCGCAACGGTATCGGTATGGGACGTGGTGAGAAGCTCTCAGCTGTCAGCTCTCAGCTCTCAGGAAAAGCTATCAATGCCTACTGCTGATCGCTGATCGCGGTCCGTTTGCGGATTTATTCGCGGCGCGGTTCGGGCGCGGGACCTGGAGGCAGAACCTCCTGCTCCCCTACATTCACCTTGTGGCGGGTGACGAACCATACGGCTGCGGTCCAGGTGGGAAAGAGATCTGCGGCGGGAATTAGTTTCGCTGCCGCCGTGGGCAAGAAGGCCCAGTGCCATCCGAGCAGACGAATCATCACGAAGGCGACAAACAGGTCGAGCACTGAGTCGGCGGGAGACAGTGCTCCCTCGGCGAAAAGTGGGAACGCCACTATCTGAAGGGCATCGGCGGCGATGGCCACGGCCCACGCTATGCGGTGCTCCGGTTTTAGCGATTGGAAGTAATCGAGGAATGACATGGGTTTCCTTGGTCGCTTGGGTCGTTTCTGATCTGAACGACATCCCTTTAGATGCTGGATCATGGCCCGCGTCTCTGCGGAAAATGAGATAGGCTTTCCGCCGCGCTGAAGAATCTGTGTGAGAACTCGGCCGTCCCTCCGGGACTTCAGCCCTTTAATATCACCTCTCCCAGCGCTGAAGCGCTGGGCTAAGCTCGGACGCCCCTCCGGGGCAGAAATCTCGGACATTCGGTTCCACTGGATTGCGCCAAAACAAGTTTCCACTCGCGCTCTTCAGGAGCTAGAGCGTGCCGCTTGCTGGCATCACTACGATTTCTTCTAACGTTGTGTTTTCGGGCAATAGCAGGGCGCCGACCACCGTGCGGGCGACGGTTTCGGCGGACATCATTTTTCGCCTGGGGGCTTTTGGCCAGAGCGTGTCCCAGATCGCCGTATCGGTTGCTCCGGGCATGAGGGCAATGACGCGAATGCCTTTCGGCCTCAACTCTTCGCGCAAGGTGTTGGTAAATCCCAGGGCGCCGTGTTTCGACGCGTTGTAGGCTGCCGACCCGGGGAATGCGCGCTCGGCGGCGATCGAGAGATTGTTTACGATCGTGCCGCCGCGTTTCATCACGGCTAACGCCGCTTGCGTCACGAGGAACAGGCCGTTGAGATTGGTGTCGATCACCTCCATCCAGGTGGGGTTGGGCAACTCAGCGACGGTGCGATTGGGATGTCCAATGCCGGCATTGTTGATGAGGATATCGAGGGGCTGGTGCAATCCGCGGACGAGCGCGAAGAGGTAGTCTACCGAGTCGGGGCTGCGGACGTCGCAGGACTGCGCTAGTACCGGAACATTTAGTCTTTCAGGCAACCTCGCCGACTGGAGCTTGTCCAGTTCAATGCGCGCTTTGGCCAAGGCTCGCTGGTCGCGGCCGGTGATGATCAGATTGCATCCTTCACACGCCAGCGCGCGGGCGATGGCGAGACCGATGCCGCGGTTGGCGCCACTGATGAGAGCGAGGCAGCCGGCGAGCGTGGGCTTGCGCGGCGTGGGCTTGTATTTCGGCATCGCTATCTTTCGAGCAGGAAGTTCACCATTTGAAATGGCGCTATAAAGAATCCAGAGCTGCTCTCTGGCCACAGGCAGCTGCTGAGCTTCGCTCGGCTTGGACGGGGCAAAGCCCCGTCCCCACACGAGCTATACAAATCAGACGCCGTTCGTTCTTTGGCGGATCAGCGACAGGAATTCGGTTCGCGTTTCCTCTTCGCTGCGGAAGCTGCCGAGCATGGACGAAGTTACCGCGGACGAGTGCTGTTTCTCTACGCCACGCATCATCATGCAGAGATGCCGTGCCTCGATGACCACGCCTACTCCTTGCGGCTCGATGGCGTTCTGGATCGCCTCCGCAATCTGCGTGGTCAAGCGTTCCTGGATCTGCAGGCGGCGCGAGAAGGCTTCGATGAGGCGGGGTATTTTGCTCAGGCCGATCACTTTTCCGTTTGGAATGTAGGCCACATGCACCTTGCCGAAAAACGGCAGCAGGTGGTGCTCGCACAGGCTGAACATTTCGATGTCTTTCACGATCACCATCTCGTCGTAGCCGACCGTGAACAGCGCCTTGCGCAAAAGCGCTTCGGGATCGTCCTTGTAGCCTTTGACGAGAAATCGCATGGCTTTCTCGACGCGCGCGGGGGTGTGCGAAAGGCCTTCGCGATCGGGATCTTCGCCGAGGCGGACAAGCATTTCGCGCACCAGTTCTTCATAGGTGGCGCTGGTCAGGGTGGCTGGTTGTGTCGTGGACTTCATAGGATTTGTAATTTGTGATTTGTAATTTGCAATTGGAAAACACAATTACAAATTACAAATTGCCAATTACACATTTTATCTTTTTCCCGAGTATTCAAACGAGTTCATCATCGTCTCTTCAATTCTTATCTTTTCTAGATGAGCCCTGTGGAAGCCGCGCTTCACAATTTCGTAGATCGCGATACAGAGGTTTTCCGTGGTCGGAACCTGCTTCACGAATTCTGGGAGCAGGTTGAGATTCTGGTGGTCGTAGCGTTCGAGGATATGGGTGTGCACGAAGCCATCGAGATCGACCAAGTTGCATACCATACCGGTCTGGTCATCGACCGGTCCGCTAACGGTGATTTCGACCGTGTAGTTATGCCCATGTCCGTAAGGGTTGTTACATTTGCCGTAGGTTGCGCGGTTTTCTTCCGCTGACATCTGGTCGCTATGCAAGCGGTGTGACGCCGAAAACAGGTAGCGGCGGGTCAGGTGCGCCTTCATCCTTCTCGGCTCATGCTTCACCATAGAAATCGACGAACAGGTCGGGGGTTTCGTATACGCGCACGCGATGCAACTGCGCCGCGTTGAGTTTTGGCGCGAGGCGCTGCCAGATGACGATGGCGAGGTTTTCGGTCGTCGGGATCATCGTCGGAACCGCGGTGACGAACTCGGGGACTTCCTTGTTCAGGAAGCGGTGGTCGAGCGCGTCGAGCACTTCCCTGCTCATGACGTCTTTTAATTGCTTCAGGTCGACGACGAATCCCGACTTCGGATCGACCGCGCCCTTCACCGTGACTTCGAGGGTGTAGTTATGCCCATGCCCGTTGGGGTTATTGCACTTGCCGAAGATGCGCTGGTTCTCATCCGGAGTAAAGTCCGGATTGTGGTAGTAGTGCGATGCGGAAAATTCGGCTTTGCGGGTGAGATAGACCATGAAATCGGCTCCTGGCTCTTGACTCTTAGCTTCTAGCTCTCAATTCTCAGTCCCGGATTCTCAATTCGCGGGATTGGTTTTACCGGTTGCATTTCCGCAGGAGCACTCTTAACTGGAGCACCGACACGGTAAGAGCGGCCCTTCCATGATACTTGGCCTTTCGCGTGGGCCTTCTTCGAGCGCAGGAGCAGATACGCGAACATTGGCAGACCTACCGCAATTGCTAGCAGGTTATTTGCTGTTGTGAAATGTGCGGCGCGAATTCGCCGGTACACCAACAACCAAAGAGCGGCGGAGGCAATCCACAGGAAATGGCGGCTACGTGCTCCAGAGGCGGCGATTGCTATCGTGAACCATGCCGCGAGCCACGAGAAAACACTCTGTAGCGCCAGCCGGCCGGGATTCGGGAACAACAGCGCCAGATTCTTCGTCCATCCTTCGCTAAGTTGGGCCCAGTTGCGGTACATGCGGGTGCGTACGGCGTCTGCGCCATAACGGAAGTACACGCGCTGGCCAGCGTTGCGGAAGAGCTGGGCCAGCGCCACGTCCTCAAGAATTTCCGTGGCCACGGCGGCGTGGCCGCCTACGGCGTCGTAGGCGGCGCGGCGGACGAGGATATACTGCCCGTTCGCTGCGGCGCTTCCCGAATTCTGATCGCGCACTTTCCGGGGCGGGTATCGCGCCGCCAGTTCCGCGAAGATTACGGGCATCACGGCCCTCTCGGCGAACGTGACAACCACCTGCTGGGGCGAGTACGAAAGCAAATCGGCTCGCTCATTCTTCGCTTCTTCTAAAGCCCGCGCCAGCGATCCCGGCAGATGCACGGTGTCCGCGTCGGTGAACAGCAGCCACGGCGCACACGCGGCTTTGACCCCGGCAACGATCGCGTTGTTTTTTCCGGTCCAGCTCTTCCTCTTCCCTGCGCAGTCTTGGGGCGGCAGCTCCGGGGAAATCACCCGCACTCCGGCAAAACCTTGCGCGATCTCACGCGTTCGGTCGGTGGAGCCGTCGTCGACCACGATGATCTCGAACGTCACGCCGGTTTGGGCGGTCAGCGAGTCCAGACAGGCGCCGAGGCTGGCCTCTTCGTTCCGGGCTGGAACGATTATCGAGACCTGGGGGATCGGAGCCTGGGGGATTGAAACCTCCGGGGTCGGCAACCTGAGCGGCGGCATTGGAGGTGAACTATCCAAAATGAACTATCCCTCTGAACTATCTCTCAGTTTTTCGTTATTATAGCGGTGTGAGACGAACGCTTCTTCCTACGCTTATCGGCGCCCTTCTAATCATTGGATTGCTGGCTGCCCTGATCGGATGCTACAGCGGGAACCATCCTGCGCGCATCGGATCGAATGCTCCGGACTTCACTTTGCAGGATTCCGACCACAAAGTCACGCTCAGCCAGTTTCGCGGGCAGGTGGTGGTGTTGAATTTCTGGGCGACGTGGTGTCCGCCGTGTGTCGAGGAGACGCCGTCGCTGGTTCGGATGCAGGCTCGTCTCAAAGATAAGGGTGTGGTGGTGCTGGCAGTCAGTATTGACGCGGATGACGCGGCTTACCATAGGTTCCTTAAGGAATATAACGTCAACATGGTCACGGTGCGGGATGAGTCGCAGAAGACGCCTACTCTTTACGGCACGTTTGGCTGGCCGGAAACCTATGTGATCGATCGTAACGGAGTCATCCGGCGCAAATTTATTGGACCCGTGGATTGGACCAATCCGGAGGTCACGGATTATTTGAGCAAGTTGTGAAGAGAGCTCTCAGCTGTCAGCTCTCAGCTCTCAGTAGAACCTTACAAAAATGGTGCCTCGCCTGCGCTCGCGGTCACCCACGAGGCTATTGACTGCTGGTGATCGCCGTGGAAACTCTCCTGATGGCTGAGAGCTAGAATTTCACATTCCGCAGCCTTAGCGCGTTCGCGATTACCGACACTGAACTGAAGCTCATTGCGGCTGCGGCTAGGATCGGGCTTAGCAGCAGTCCGAAGACCGGGTACAGCACGCCGGCTGCAATCGGCACTCCTATTGAGTTGTAGAGAAACGCGAAGAACAGGTTCTGGCGGATGTTGCGCATGGTTGCCTGGCTCAGCTTGCGGGCGCGCAGAATTCCTTCAAGGTCTCCTTTAAGCAGGGTGATGCCGGCACTTTCCATGGCGATGTCGGTGCCTGTTCCCATGGCGATTCCTACTTGCGCTTGCGCCAGCGCGGGGGCGTCGTTGATGCCGTCGCCGGCCATGGCTACAGTTCGGCCTTCATTCTGGAGACTCTTGACGATCTCGGCTTTTTGCGCGGGCAGAACTTCCGCTTTGAAGTCTTCTATTCCGAGGGCCTGTGCGATCTCCTGGGCCGTCGCCTGGTTGTCGCCAGTGAGCAGCACCAAGCGGATTCGCTGGGCTTTCAGTTCGCGCAGGGCGGTCGCAGTTGATGCTTTTAACGGGTCGGCGACCGCGACGTTGCCGGCGTACTTGCCGTCGACTGCGAGATAAATCACGGTGGAACCGGCGGGTTTTAGAACGGATACCGCGGTTCTGTTCTCGAAGGCTCCTGCCACTCGCATCAGAGCAGAGTTTCCAACCGCCACGTTCTTCCCTTCTACCGTGCCGCGCACGCCTTGGCCTGGCACGGATTGAAAATTGGAGGGCTCGCTCAAATTTAGCTTCAGTTCGCTCGCCTTGGCGACAATTGCCGCGCCTAGCGGATGCTCGCTGGCACGCTCCAAACTCGCCGCCAAGCGCAGAGTCTCCTGGCCTGAAATACCTGGCGAATGTTCTGACGTCGAGAACGCCACCACCTTTGGTTTTCCCTCGGTCAGTGTTCCGGTCTTATCGAAGACGATGGTGTCCACTTTTTCCAGCGTCTCCAGCGCCTCGGCATTCTTGATGAGTACGCCTGCATGGGCGCCGCGTCCGGTGCCGACCATGATTGCCATCGGTGTCGCGAGGCCGAGCGCGCAGGGACAGGCGATGATCAGCACGGCCACGGCGTTGACTATGGCATGGGCGAAACGCGGTTCCGGTCCGACGGTTACCCACACTATGAATGTCGCTACCGCAATGGCGATCACCGCCGGAACAAACCAGCCGGCGACTTTATCGGCCAGGCGTTGGATCGGGGCGCGCGTGCGCTGCGCCTGGCTGACCATCTGCACGATTTGCGCCAGCATGGTCTCGCTGCCTACGCGCTCGGCTCGCATCACGAGAGATCCGGTGCCGTTTACGGTCGCTCCTATCACGCGTTTGCCTACCGTCTTCTCCACGGGAACGGATTCGCCTGTGATCATGGACTCGTCCACTACGCTCGAGCCCTCGAGCACAACGCCATCGACGGGGATTTTTTCTCCCGGACGCACGCGCAGACGATCTCCAGGTTTTACTTGTTCGAGCGGGATATCGCGCTCGTCGTCCCTGCCGTTGTTGCTCGTCGACATCACGCGCGCCATCTTCGGGCTCAGGTCGAGCAGCGCTCGAATCGCGCTGGATGTTTGGCTGCGGGCACGCAACTCCAGCACTTGCCCCAGCAACACCAGGGTGACGATTGCCGCGGCCGCTTCAAAGTAAACATCGGGGCGATTGCTCGGGCTTCGGGTCATGCTGCTGGTCATGTTGCTGGTCATACTGCTGAAAGACGCGGGAAAGATCTGCGGGAACAAAGTCGCCACTACGCTGTAGGAGTACGCGACGCCCGTGCCCATGGCGATCAGCGTGAACATGTTGGTGCTGCGGTTGACCAGCGATGCCCATCCGCGCTGGAAGAACGGCCAGCCACACCAGAGCACCACGGGCGTCGCGAGCAGGAGTTCGAGCCATGGCAATCCCCAGTTCCCGAACGATGCCATGAGCATATGCGGCCAAAGCATGCTGCCCATTGCAATCACGAGCAGTGGGGCGGTTAGCATCAGGCTGATCCAAAAGCGGCGCGTCATGTCGCGCAGCTCGGGATTCACTTCTTCGGCGGTTACCGTGCGCGGCTCCAGTGCCATGCCGCAGATCGGGCAACTCCCTGGCTCTGTGCGCACGACTTCAGGATGCATGGGGCAGGTGTACTCGGTCTTGGTCGCGGGGAGCGCCGGCGATTCGGGATCGAGCGCCATTCCACAGTTGGGACATGGTCCCGGCCCAACTTGCCGCACCTCGGGGCACATGGGACAAACGTAGACTCGCGTATACTTTGCGGACCCGTGCGGCGACGGTGGACTGGGAGCCGCGGTTGGCTTGTTCAGCGTTGGCACGACCAACGCTGGGCCGCCTAGAGAGGCCAGTCCCGATGTCATTGTCGTCGTCATTGGCTTGGGAGCGGATGACAGGATTCCCTCGGGATTCGCCTGGAACTTCGCCTGGCAACCGGCGCAGCAGAAGAAATACTCTTTTCCGTTGTGCTGCGTCTTGTAGCGAGCGGTTGCCGGATTCACATTCATCCCGCAGACTGGGTCCTTTTCTTGCGCCTTGGCGGAGGACGATGCGGCGTTCGGGATTTCTCCGGGGTTTAGGTGGTCCATGGCTTGGCTGCCAGAAGTGTATAGCGAATAAAGATTTGCCGTGGCTGCGGACAACTGCCGAGCTCCGCTCGGCTTGGACGGGGCAAAGTCCCGTCTCCACACGACCCGTCCCTACATGAGCAGAACCCAGATCGCGCTTGGCGGAATCCGGCGCTTATTAGATACTCATATTAGATTCACCAGAGTAATCCTCGAACCTTATTCCCTGGAGAAATGAAATGACGTACCTGGAAGTTACCTACCGCTACCAGACTCCGCCTGGAGAAGCTGAGTTGCGGGCCATTGACAGTGTCCGCGAGGTCTACGGAATACAGCGCATCCAGTTCAACGAGAAAGAACGGACGGTGCGCGTGCTGTTCGACGCCTCGCGATTGAAGGGCGACGCGGTAGTCAAGTTGCTGCGTGAGGCCGGTATCGACGTGCAGGAGCAACTGGTGCTTGCCTGAGAGCTTTTGGCGGGAGGTGGGAGTGAAAATTGCACTCCGCCCGCTTCCCGGCATTAGGGGAGGAATCCCGTGTAGGGAGGCCGACGAACCGGGCGGAATGCACCTTTATCCAACAAACGCAGCAACAAACGGAGTTGCAAAGGGGCATTCGGAAAGACCTCTGGCCGAAGTTATTTTCCCAAATGCCCCGTTGCGCGCCACTTCGTCTGCCACAGGAGGAGCATGTCGGATGCCATTTCTAACATCTTGTCAACATGCATATATAGAACGCCGGGGCGGGTAGGTTTTGCGCGCGGGGGGAAACTTTTACTCAAAATTACAAATATCGGCAATATATCGCTGCCATCCGCGCCGAAGTCGGCCTACGCTGGCGGGTGTCATGCGACAACCGATTGGGGCAAAGTACCCAGGTTTGCCGTGCAGTTTTGGGCATTGATTGGAGTCTAATAGACTTGGCTGTCTATTGATACAGAGGAGCTAATCCAGAGGAGCTGGCATCGTGAAAACTCGCACTGCGAAGGCATTGTTGCTGTGGCTCTTGTTGAGTAGCGGGCCGGTGTTGTTCGCCGAGACTTACCCGGAGGGGATCTGGCAGGGATACGACGGCGAGTGGAAGCATGTTTCTCAACAGTTGATCGCACTGGCGGAAGCGACACCTGCGGAAAAATTTGCATGGCGCCCTGCGGCAGGAGTCCGGTCCACCGGCGAAGTGTACATGCACATCGTGGTGGCCAATTTCTATCTGTTGAGCGTAACCGGTCCCAAGATGCCTGCGGGCCTCAAGGAAGATGCGGAAAAGACGGTTACGTCCAAGGGCGAAGTCATCGACTGGCTGAAACGTTCGCTGGACGCAGTCAGAGAAGCGCACTTGGCGGTAAAACCCAGCGACCTTGAACGTAAAGTGCACATCGCCGACAGAGATGCAACGGTTGATGGGATGTATCTCCGTATTATTGTTCACGCCAACGAACACATGGGTCAATTGATCGCTTATGCGCGCATGACTGGCGTGGCGCCTCCGTGGTCGAAGAACTGAAGGAGCGAGTGTAGCGGAGGCGCGATCGGCTTGGGCGAAGCGATTCTGTTTCCGCTATAATTCAGAAACGCAATTCGCCACCATGCGCCCGTAGCTCAATTGGATAGAGTGCTTGGCTACGAACCAAGAGGTTGGGAGTTCGATTCTCTCCGGGCGCACCATCTTTTTGCCGACACTTCGCTATTCCACGGATTTTTGGCAGGCCTGAAGGCCCTGACACGAACTGGCCTTGCACCACGGCTTGCTAGCCCTGCTTCAGCTTCAGCTTGCTCTTATTTTGTTCAATGAAAGCCTTAAGATCGGGGACAGCGTCAAGCAGCCTCGTCCACTGTTCGTAGTAGAGCGTTACCGGGAAGCGGCCCAGTCCGTACACGCTGACGCCGCCCTTCTCGCTCACGCGGAACTCTATGGCGCCGCTTCTCTTCTTCGTTTCTGCCTGCTTTTCCAGATCGGCAAGGCGAGCTTTTAATTCTTCGTACGTTGGTTCTGTCATGCAAGCACCTCGAATGATCTTTTGTATCATACGGTTGAATGGCTGGGGTTGCATGGCTGCGACAGCTTCCCTTTAGGTGAAAAACTCTGCACAGTCATCGTTGCAGGCGGGCTGTCCCACGCTATCTCATGCTGCCGCAAGATCTTGCGGCCCTTTCCTGGGTCCGCAAATGGAAGCGCGAATGCTAAAATGACTGCGGCAACAAATTCCGAGTGGAGAAGCACAGAATGGCTAATGAAGCGAAGAAGAAAAATGCAGTGTTTGAGAGCCTGCCCGCCCTGGTGCTGCTGGGGCTGCTCGCTGGCGCGATCGGAGGCCTGGGAGTCGGACTGATCCAGTTGAGGGCCATGTCGCAGGCCTCGAGCACCTCCGCCGGCAAGTAAATGCGGCCTGCCGCGTAGAAATTTATCCTATTCTAAGCAACGCGTTCAGATCCCCGACCGTGGATCCCATCCGCGCCACTCCTGCCGCGCGCCATCAGGATTCCAGCAACCGAGCAGCTCCTCCGGGAAAATTGGCTGCGCCGCAGAGTCAACGAAACGCACAACTAAGAACTTTCCATCGCTAAGTTGTTCGGAAGATGGAGCGGGAGACGGGGATCGAACCCGTGACATCCAGCTTGGGAAGCTGGCGTTCTACCGCTGAACTACTCCCGCTCAACTTCGTTAGACTACCATTCTGCCCTGGCTAAGACAACGGTCCCTGTCCCTGTGTTTGCCTTTCTCCACCACTCTCCGTAACATTCCCGCTCGGGACTTGCGTTCGAACTCATTTCACTTTCGCGGAGGCTTGATGTCCATCGATTCCCATCCCCAGAAACACAAATCGCGCCGCAACTTCCTCCGCGCCGGGGTGACCGCGACTCTTGCCACGGCCGCTTACCCGGCGCTCGGCGCGGCTCGCGTCGTCGCTCGGGCGGCTCCGCCGGTGCCTGGCGTCAGTGATCTCAACGCCAGTGATCTCAAGGGCGTTGATTCCAAGATCGTCGATTTCAAGATCAGTGATTTCAAGATGGACTTCGAACTCGACGAGATTACGATTGACGATCTGCAGAAATCCTTCTTGTCTGGCCAGTATTCTTCCCGCGCTTTGGCCGAGAAGTACCTGGCTCGTATTCAGGAGATCGACAAGGCTGGCCCCATGGTCAACTCCGTTATCGAGCTTAACCCTGAGGCTCTCCAGATCGCCGACGCGCTCGACCAGGAGCGCAAGGCGAAAGGGCCGCGCGGGCCACTGCATGGCATTCCGGTCCTGATCAAGGACAATATCGATACCGGAGACCGCATGAATACGACGGCGGGTTCGCTGGCGCTCGTCGGAGCGCGCCCTGCGAACGACGCTTTCGTCGCCTCGCGGTTGCGTAACGCGGGAGCCGTGATCCTGGGCAAAACTAATCTTAGTGAGTGGGCTAACATCCGCTGCAGTCATTCCACCAGCGGGTGGAGCGGCCGTGGCGGACTTACGCGCAACCCTTATTGTCTCGACCGCAATCCCTGTGGATCGAGCTCTGGAACTGGCGCTGCTGTCTCCGCGAATCTCTGCGTTGCCGGGGTGGGCACGGAAACGGACGGGTCGGTCGTCTGTCCGTCTTCTGCGAACGGTCTGGCCGGGCTTAAGCCTACGGTTGGGCTGGTCAGCCGCAGCGGGATCATTCCGATCTCGCACAGTCAGGACACGGCGGGTCCAATGGCTCGGACGGTGCGCGATGTCGCAATTCTTCTTGGCGCTATGGCGGGAGCGGATCCACAGGATCCCGCGACCGCTGACAGCCGGGGCAAGATCTATCCCGATTACGTAAAATTTCTCGATCCCGCGGGGCTCAACGGCGCGCGCCTGGGAGTGGTGCGCAAGTATTTCGGCTTCAACGATGCGGTCGACCAGCTCATGGACTCGCTCCTCGGGGAGATGAAAAAGGCTGGCGCTGAGATTGTCGATCCCGCTGATATTCCCACGATTGGCAAGTTCGACGAGAGCGAGCTCACCGTCTTTTACTACGAACTTAAGGCGGACCTTGCGGCGTATTTTGCCCGCCGCGGTTCTTCGGTCAAGAGTTTGAAGGATGTGATTGAGTTCAACGAGCTCAATCGCGGCCGTGAAATGCCCTACTTTGGGCAGGACATTTTTCTTAAGTCGGAGCAGAAGGGCCCACTCAGTTCAAAAGAATATCTCGATGCGCTGGCCCTCAATCATCGGCTTACCCGCGCTGAGGGCATCGACTTTGTCATGGACAAGTTCAAACTCGACGCGCTGGTCGCTCCCACGGGAGGCCCTGCCTGGCTTACCGACCTGATCAATGGCGATCACGTCCCCGGAGGCAGCTCGGGCGCCGCGGCCGTCGCCGGCTATCCCAATATCAACGTTACGGCAGGATATCTGTGGGGACTGCCGGTCGGCATCTCCTTCTTCGGACGCGCCTGGAGCGAACCCACCCTGCTCAAGATCGCCTATTCGTTTGAGCAATTGACCAAGGCACGACAGAAGCCGCGCTTCCTGCCGACGATTGATATCTTAACCCCAGGGGGCACAGAGGAACACAGGGGCAACACAGGTAAGGGCGCTTAATCCGTTTCTTCTGTGAATCCCTGTGCCCCCTGGTTCAGGCTTTTATCGCTGCGGAGTCGGGCCCGGGTCTCGCCGTGAATCGGGCGCTGATTGTGCTGACGAGGGACGGATTCCCTTGGCTTCTACGATCGACCATCGCCAATCTTCGTCGGGGCCGGGGGTGATTCCGATATTTTCGTGGAACGCGGTTGTGCTGAAGGGCTTGGCCGCGGCCTTGAGGTGATAGAGAAGGGTTACGTCGGAACGCCGCTCGACGGCGATGGGCGCGTT
>JBEKWX010000024.1:0-18877 GCA_049512675.1 Terriglobales bacterium
AAAGTGCGCGACCTCTGCGCCCAGCGCGTTCGTCCGGCCGTCATCCGGCAATCGCTCGAAGCCATGCAGAAGCAGGTTGCCGGCATGGGGAATCCACTGCTCGAAGCTGGCGCCTATCGGAGTGGACACCGCATTGCTTTCCGGCACCAGGGTCGGCTGCTGGAGCCCATCGCCGGACAGTTCATGTTCGATTTCTCCTCCGAAGAGAGTAAAGTCGTGACCAGCCCGCAACGGAATGGACCGGAGTTGGTGGTTACCGACGTTGCCGACTTGTTCGCGCGCGGGATCGTGCTGGAAGAAAATCCCTCCACGCAGAGCGAGGCGATCACAACTTACTTGAAGGTTCTCGACATGGATCCCATGCACGCTGCCGCGCACATCAACCTGGGTACGCTCTACTACAACCGTCAGGAATACGCGCTCGCCGAAAGGCACTACCGTTCGGCGATTCAGATCGATCCACGCTACGCGCTCGCCTATTTCGATCTGGGCAACGTGCTTGACGAGACCGGACGCGTCGAGGAAGCCATCGATACTTACAAGACCGCCATTCAACTCGCGCCCACTTATGCGGACGCGCATTACAACATCGCTCTGGCCTACGAGAAGATGCGAGAGCCGCGCAAGGCGCTACAACACTGGCGCGCCTACGTGAAGCTCGACACCACCGGTCCCTGGACGGTCCACGCGAAACATCAGATCCAGCGCATTCTGCAGAGCGATGGCCTGAAACTCGTACACTCCCGCAAGACGAACTGAAAGCTGCTGCTCTTGGCTTTTGGCTTCTAGCTAAAAGCCAAAGGCCAAGAGCTAATAGCGACTTTTCCATTGTTATACTCAAATCTCACCCTTCAGGTGCAGGAGACCATACATGAAGCTCTACCGGCGGATTTTGATGCTGGCTCTCGCGACCGCGGTGGCCGCGTCCAGCGCGGTCTGCTTTGGCCAAGCGGTCAAACAAGAGAAAGAAATTTACAACGAAAGCGCCGATGCGCACGCCGAAATCAAAGAGGCTCTGGCGAAAGCCCGGGCAGAACACAAGCGCGTCATTGTCGTGTTTGGAGCCAACTGGTGCTATGACTGCCATGTGCTCGATGCGGCTTTTCATCGTTCGGACCTGGCGCCGATACTCGCCGCCAACTATGAAGTTGTTCACGTGGATATCGGAAGGGGAGAAAAGAACCAGGACTTGATGACGAAGTACGAGGTCCCGATGAAACGCGGCATTCCAGGGTTGGCCGTGCTCGATGCCGATGGGAAGCTGGTTTACAGCCAGAAGAACGGTGAGTTCGAGAAGGCGCGAGCGCTCAACCCGGAGGATTTTCTGGCATTCCTGAACAAGTGGAAACCCGGAGCGCAGAGCCGGTGAAATCCAAATCCTCAAGTACTCGGATAAAAAAAGGCGCGGCTTACGCCGCGCCACAGGAGAGAGATCAACTGCTCGGTCGTTCACCCGCTAGTCGTTCACCCATTAACCCATGCCAGTCAGTTCACCACCAGCTTGTTCTCAACGCTGAACGCGCCCGGCACGGAACTCGCTCGCATTCCGGCAATGGTTTTATCCATTGCGCTCTGGACCGTTCCGTAGAGCGTCACGTGTCCGTTGTCCACCACGATGCGGATCGGATCTACCGGATCACTGGCGTAGCGGCCGAGCACCGAGTCGCGATAAATCGCGCGGGCCGTGCGCACGCGAATCGAATCGTCAAAACCAGAAACGGGCAGTACGTTCACGTCGTTCACAACATCCTTGACGCCTGGCGTACCCGCTACGATGGCGAGCGCCGAGTCCTTCGGCACGTCGAATAAGGTATCGCCGGTAAGGGTTACGACTCCGTCTTTCACGTTGAGCGCAATATAGTTGAACGCGTTGTCGCGGTATCCGACCCGGTCATAGGCCAGCTTCTTGGCCAGTTTCTGCTGGAGCTGGTTATCTGGCACAGTTTCTCCCGCGACCGCGATGTCATCGCGAACGCCGGTGACGTTTGCGAGCTTCTTCACTTTCTTGGCGGCGTCGAGTTTGTCCTGATAAAGATTAACCGTGCCGGCTAGGGTCACGATGCCATCTTCGACGCTGGAGCTCACACTCTGCAGTTGCCTGACGTCATGAATCTTCTGGCTGACCGCCTGCTGAATCTGCTCGTCATATCGGCCGGTGGCGGCCATTGCCGTCACACTCAGCAGGACGAGCAAGACCACTGTCGCCGCAAGTAATTGCTTTTTCATGGTTGCCATCCTTACTGGAATTTCCGGTTCCCCACACTATTAACCGGTTAGTTAAATAGATGCCTGGCGGGTGGAAAGGGATGGGCTCGCGGGGCGGTTTTACAAACTATTACAAGGCGAATGAAGAGCTCGCCGGGAGGGTCGGATCCACCCATTGAGGTGCCCCGGAAAACCGTTCTTCTCGAAAAGTAGAAAGAGTAAAATGCACGGATGACCACTGACGAACGCCTGGATCGGCTTACCGAAAAACACGGAGCATTGGCTGAGAGTCTGCAATTGTTAACGGCGGACGTACAAAGCATGGCAACAAAACACGGGGCGTTGGCTGAAAGTCTGCAATTACTTACGGCGGACGTGCAGAGTCTGGCTCACTCGGTGAAAGAACACGACCGAATCTTGCGTGGGCACGCCGATCTCATCGGCGACCTGGCGAGAATCGCCGCGGGACATGAGCAGCGCATCGAGCGACTGGAAGGCCGCCAAGGCTGAACTGTGGCAAATTCACCGGCAATTTGACAAATACTTGTCATAACGACTAATCTCGGTCCATGCCTCTTGGTCTTCAAGCAAAGAGTTTGCAAGCAAAAAGTTTGCAAGCAAGAGGTCTGCAAGCGGAACTCAAACAAAAAGTCCCATTCACCAGCCGCGAACAGGAAGCCTATCTATCTTTGTTGCGCACCGCCGACGCGCTCCAGGCGCAGGTCGAGGCCAAGCTCAAAGAGTTCGGACTCACCGGCACGCAGTACAACGCACTGCGCATCTTGCGCGGGGCTGGGACGGAGGGCTTGCCATGCCGCGAGATCGGCGAGCGCATGATCACGCACGATCCCGACATTACGCGTTTGCTGAATCGCCTGGAAGGCCGCGGCTTCGTCGAGCGCACGCGCGCCAAGCACGATCGGCGCGTCATCTACGGAAGGATCACCGCTGCCGGGTTGAAGCTTCTACGCGAAATGGATGGGCCGATCGAAAAGCACGGCCGCGAGATGCTTCGCCACGTCGGACAAGAAAAGTTGAAGCGGTTGATTGAGTTGCTGGAACTGGTGCGTGGCGGAGAAGCTTTTCACCGCCGGGACGCCGAGAGCGCCGAGTAAGAACTCTTAGCGTTATCTCGTCCGTTTTGCAGCTTTCTTCCTTGAGGTTACAGCAACTTTCTGGCCGGCAGCCCTGTTAGGGAATACCCGCGCAAAAATCTTGTCGATGTTCTTGAGTTGACGATCCAAGTCGAAAGCGCGCTCAATCCTTGCTCGTGGCACTCGTCCGCGAATTTCGGGATCGTTCACGATCAGCTCATGGAAATCTAGATTCTCTTTCCACGCGCGCATGGCGTGGCTCTGCACCAGGCGATAGGCGTCCTCGCGGGAAACGCCGCTTTCGACCAAGTCGAGCAACAACTGCCCGCTGAAAACGAGGCCGTGCGTGCTCTCCAGGTTCGCCCGCATGCGCTCGGGATAGACGAACATGGTCTCAATCAGATTCGCCGTCTTGTTGAGCAGGTAATCGGCGAGCGTGGTGGAGTCGGGAATGATGATGCGTTCGGCCGAGGAGTGCGAGATATCGCGCTCGTGCCAGAGCGCGACGTTCTCGAATCCGGCCTGCGCGTTCGACCGCACCACTCGCGCAAGTCCGGAGATCTGTTCGCAGGTAACCGGATTACGCTTGTGCGGCATGGCCGACGAGCCTTTCTGCTTTTCGCTGAAATATTCTTCGGCCTCGCGGACTTCGGTGCGCTGCAGGTGTCGGATCTCGGTCGCGACCTTGTCGAGCGTCGACGCGATCGTGGCCAGCGTTCCAAGGTAGTGGGCATGGCGGTCGCGCTGAATCACCTGCGACGACACCGCGGCGGCCTTCAATCCCAGGCGCGCGCACATTTTCTCTTCGAGTTCCGGCGTGAGGTGGGCAAACGTTCCGACCGCGCCCGAGAACTTGCCGACACGCAGATCTTCGGCGGCGGCCTTGAAGCGCGCGATGTTACGCCCGGTCTCCGAATACCAGTTGGCGATCTTGAAGCCAAAAGTGATGGGTTCGGCGTGGATGCCGTGGGTACGGCCGATCATCGGCGTGTCTTTGAACTCCCAGGCGCGGTCCTCGAGCACGGAAGCGAGGCGCTCCAGGTCGCCGGCGATCAGCGACGACGCCTGCTGGATGAGCAGCGCCTGCGCGGTATCGACCACGTCGTTCGAAGTCAGGCCATAGTGGAACCAACGCGCGTGCGGGCCTACGATCTCGGCCACGGCCGTGGTGAAGGCGATGACGTCGTGTTTGACCTCGGCCTCGATCTGGAAGATGCGCTCGACGTTGAAGTCGGCGCGCGCGTGGATCGCTTTGGCGGCATCTTTGGGCACGATGCCGGCGGCAGCGAGCGTTTCGGTCGCGGCGACTTCGACCGCCAGCCAGGTGCGGAAGCGGTTTTCGTCGCTCCAGATGCGAGCCATCTCGGGCCGGGTATAGCGTGGGATCACGGCGCTCTCCTGAAGGGAACTCGGGATTGTAAATCAGGCGGACGAGTGCGTGCAGTGCGAAGAAATCGGGTGATCGGGCCATCCGGTCATCTAAGGTCGAGTGCTCTTGACTTTCGATCGCCTGATGGCCCGATCACCCGATGACCCGATTTCTTCCGCCTACTCCACCGTGTGCTTCGCCGTGTAGCCTTCTCGCGCATACACGACATACTTCACTTCCTTGCCCTTCTGATCGTGAATCTTTAGCGGACCACCGTCCGGCGCCTGGAGTTCGACTTTCAGCTTGCGATAGGTGCCGTCGAGTTTGGCGTTCGTGGGGTGGTAACTGATGCTGTACTGGTTGCGGATGTCGGCTGCGACGTCGTGAAAAATCTCCGGCAGTTCGCCTTGGAAGCGCGGGAAGTACGCGCGTCCGCCGGTCAGTTGCGCGAAAGTCCTCACCTGGTTGTCCGCTTGCAGGTAGTCCATGGTGCCGACCGGTATCATCCCACGGGTGCGGCAATGGTGCACCTCGCAATACTCGCGGGCCGTGAAACCGACGCTGATGGGATAGATCGTGACGTCCTTTGTGGACTTGATCTTCTTGAGCGTCTGGTCCAGGTTAAGCTTGCTGAAGGTGTCGACTCCGGTGGTCACAAGAATGATGTATTTCTTGCCCTCGACGCGATCGATTCTGTCCAGGGTGTCGAACAGCGAGTCAAACAAGTTGGTTTCGGAGAAACCCGGCATGCGCAATTGGTTCAATGCCGCGACGACGGCGCCCTTGTCCTGGGTAAAATCCACGAGGATGTAGGGCTTTATGTCATAGGAGATCACCGACACCCAGTCATCCTTCTTCAGGGTACTCGCGAATGCGTACGATGCACGCAAGGCTTCGATCTCGAAGTCGTAGTTAGTCGCTGCGAACTCAACCAGCAGCACCGCCGTGATCGGGGCCTCGGTTTGATTGAAGGTCGCAATCTGCTGTGGCGCGCCATCTTCCATGATCTTGAAATTTTCTTTCTTCAGCCCCGGGACAGTCTGGCCGTCCTTCGTGGTCACCAGCACATCCAGGTTCACAAGCGGCACGCTTACCGTGATCGAGTAGTCGGGCATGTTCTCGATCTTCTTCGGTTTTTCGGGTGCCGGCGGCGGTGGTTCTTCCTTCTTCTTGGGGATCACATACGGCCCGACGTCGTTTTGCGGGCCCCCCGCTTCCGGCGGAGACTCCTGCTGATTCGGATTCGCCGGAGGCTGTTGCGGCGGATCCTGGGCCTTGGCCGAGAAAGTCGCGGCAACCATCCAGGAAAGAACAAACACCAGTAGGATCACATGCTTACGGGAAGCCGATGGCAGCCCGTTCCGCCCGCTAAATTCGCTGGAAAACATAGGGAGATCCTCGAAAACTCCTGTGCTAGTATAGATGCAAGAGCTCTGCGGTTGGGATATTTTGCGGGCCTTAAGAAACACCGCCTCCCCTGGCAAAACCTTCTGATAGCACGCGGAGTCTAAGCAAGTAGCCAGGTCATTTCGTGACCTCCGGGGTTGTTCATGGGTAAAGTTGCGCGCACGCTCGCCGTCCTTTTGTGCCTGTTGTCTGGTGGCTGGGTTATTGCACAAAAAGTTACCGTGCAAGACAGGCCAGCGTCTGCCATCGTTCCTCCTGACGTCATACCTCCCGCCATCATGCCGCTCGATCAGATCCACGAAGGCATGAGAGGCACGACGCTTACCGTGTTCCAGGGCGTGAAACCCGAATCCATGGACGTGGAAGTTCTGGGCGTGATGCGCAACGTGAACGGTCCCAAGGGCGACATTATCCTCGTCCGTCTGCACGGCGCCAAGCCCGAATATACCGGCGTGGTTGCGGGTATGAGCGGAAGCCCGGTCTATTTCGATGGCAAGCTGGCGGGCGCGCTCGCCTTCCGCATCGGCGAGTTCTCCAAGGAGCCGATCGCGGGTGTGACGCCGATCGAGGAGATGCTTGAGATCAATGCGCTTGATCATAGTCGGGCACAAAGTCAAGCTCCGGCGTCGCTGCGTGCCAGTAGTCCCGACACCCCTTCTCCCAACCAGGACGGAACCACACCAACCGCCAGTCCCGGCGAAAGCGCTGCGCTCCCGCCCCAAAGCTATAGCAACTATCTGAAGCCCATCGAAACTCCTCTCGTGTTTAATGGTTTTTCTGACGAGACCTTGCAGCGCTACGGGCCGCAATTCGCGGCGACGGGCATCGTTCCCGTGATGGGCATTGGCTCTCGGAGCGATCGCAAACAGCCGGAACCGATCGAGGCCGGATCCGCCGTCAGCGCCGTGCTGGTTCGGGGCGATATGGATATTGCCGCCACCTGCACCGTGACTTACGTCGATCCGCAACGCTTGCTCGCCTGCGGACATCCGCTCTTGCAGTTTGGCGAAGTAGACTTCCCGATGACGAAGGCTACCGTGTTGGCCACGCTGCCTTCACCACTGAATGCGTTCAAGATCGTCAACACGACCGAGACCGTCGGTGCCTTCGTGCAGGATCGCCAGTCCGGCATTATGGGTGTACCAGGACGCGAATCGAAGATGATTCCCGTGACCGTGGCCATGCATAGTGTTGGGGAACGCGGAACCGCAACCAAGGAATTCCATTACGAAATTCTCAACAACGCGCGGCTCAGCCCGCTGGCCATGATGGCCACCGTCTTTAACGCGCTCCACGGCACCAACCAATACGGCGAGGACATTACTTACCGCATGAACGGCGTGCTCAGCGTGAAAGGCTATCCCGAGGTAACGTTGCGCAACATGTTTGCCCCGCAAGACAACGGGCAGCCCGCCGCGGCCTTGGCCGCCGCCTCCATCGGTGAGCGCTTTGGGCGCATTTATAGCAATCCTTTCGACGCTCCCGACGTTCAGGGCGTGAGGCTCGATTTCGATCTTGTCCGCGAACGCCGCTCCGCTCGCCTGGAAGCTGCGCGCACGGACATGACGGAAGCTCGTCCCGGAGACCAGATTATGGTCGAGACCGTGATTCGTCCGTATCGTGGCGAGCGGCTCGTACGCCAGATTCCCATACGGATTCCGACCTCCACTTCGAAGGGAACGCTGCGCATCCTGGTCAGCGACGGAGACACGCTCGACCGCATGCACCGCGGTACGCCGATGATGAACCGTGGCCTGGGCCTGGCGCCCACGATCGCATTGCTGAACAAAGAGCGCGCCAACGATCGCGTGTATGTATCGCTGATCGGATCCGATCCCGAGGCCATGGTCGCCGACAAAGTGATGCCGACGCTGCCCCTTTCCGTCATGAACGTCATGGAAAACATGCGCGGCACGCAGGATATGGTCGTACTCGGCGAATCGTCGGTCAGCGAAGCTTCCAGCGAACCGCTCGACTATGTAGTCTCGGGCGCGCAGATGTTGACGATTAACATCAAGTAGCTCGCGCTTCGAGTGGAGCGACAGGCGTCTCGCCCGTCAAGCCTGTACCATCACCATAGTGTTGTCATTCCTGAGCAGGATTGTCATCGTGAGCGAAGCGAAGGACCTGCCTCTTGCGGCGGACTGCATTGAAAAAGCGAGACTCGCGAATGTACGCATTCCCTAGCGCTGGAGTTTTAGGCCTGCTGCTTTGCTCCAGTCTTTTCGCGCAAACCGCACAGGCCCGGCCAGCCGCAGCTAAGTCCAACCCGGAGGTGATTCTGCTGGGGACGGCGCACGATCTGCACTTCAAAGCTGAAAGTCACTACTCTCTCGCCGATCTGCGAACCGAAGTTGAGGCGCTGCATCCGGATTTGATTTGCGGCGAGATCACGCCAGAGGCTTATCAGGGTCCGATGGAAGGCTATTTCCCTCCCGAGGCCGCATTTCTGGCCGAAGTTGCCCCCACGCTGCGCGCACGCTTTGCCGCGACCGACTGGCGCATAACCAAAGCATGGCAGAGCCGTGCCGAGGAGATGGAACCCAAAGAGATCAAAGACAAGGTAGAGGCGCTGACAGAAGAAACCACCACACAGATGCGGTCGCAAACTGAGCCGACGCTCTTTGATTTTCTGCATACAAAGGGCGTGGCCGTCTCCGATTATCAGTTTGAGCAAGTGGTCGGCGAGAATACGGTCTCCGACATAGCTATGGGAGGCTGGCATGAGCGCAATCGCCGCATCGTGGAAAATTGTCTGGATGCCGACGCTGGATCCCGCCGCATCGTTATCGTCTACGGAGCTGGCCACATTCCCCAGTTGCAACGTCAACTGGCAGCGCGAGGAATTACTGCCCAGATCGCCAGCCGCCTCTTTGTTCCCGGAGGCATGGGAAACGTGCCGTCGTCCGTGATTGCACGCTGGCAGCGCAATCTGGACAACTTGAAACGGATACTGGATGGAAGCATTGCTGTATCGCGCGATTCTCTCGACAAGGTAAAAGACAGCCATCGCATTCAGGATCTGGAGTTGGCGCTGAAAACATACAGCGGCGGCGCGGAGAAGAAATAGCCGCGTAAAATGAGGTATGACTTTGGCTCGCAAGACGTTCCCTCTTAAGACGCTCGCTCTTCTGTCAGTACTTATTCTTTCCCCCTTTGCCCTCGCCGAGGGCACCCGCACCTGGGAACAATCCAAGTTCGACGAACTGACCAAGGGCACGGCCAAGGGCGTTGCCCTGCGCAGCGAGGGCGGACTCGAACTCGCCCCGGCGTTCAAAGCGCTGGCGACCACGCCCTCGACCTACATCTGGTCGATCGCATCCGATGCTGTGGGCAACATCTACGCCGCCGCTGGATCTCCGGCCCGCGTCTATCGCATCACGCCCGATGGTCAAAGCACTACCATCTTCGAGCCACAGGAATTGCAGGTGCAGGCCCTGGTCGTCGATAAGAACGTTGTCGATAAGAACAACGACAAGACCGGCGTCGTCTACGCCGCCACTGCCCCCGACGGCAAAGTGTATCGCCTGGAACCTGCGAAAGGCGCAGCCGCTGCCAAGGCGGGCGCGAAAGACTCCTGGAGCGCAACCCCCTACTTCGATCCTGGCTCCAAGTACATCTGGGATATCGTTCTCGACAACGCCGGTGCGCTCTATGTCGCCACCGGCGATCACGGTGAAATCTACAAAGTCAGTCCCAACGGCCAGCACTCGCTTTTCTTTAAGAGCGATGAAGTCCACATTCGCGTACTCGCGCTCGATCCCAAAGGAAACCTGATCGCTGGTTCCGATGGCAGCGGGCTGGTCTATCGCATCGCGCCGAATGGCGAAGCGTTCGTTCTCTACAGTGCGCCCAAAAAAGAAATTACCGCGCTCGCTATCGACGGCGCGGGCAATGTCTATGCCGCCGCTGCGGGAGAGAAACGCCCCGGCGCGACCATGCCGCTAATGGGCATCACGCTCGCGCCTCCAGCGCAGAACCCGCCCGCACCCGGCGGCAATATCACGATCACGGCAGCTCCCGCCACGCCCATAACGCCTTTTCCCGCTCCCGGACTCGGCGCTACCGGCGGCTCCGAAATTTATCGCATCGCGCCCGATGGCGCGCCGTCACGCTTGTGGACCTCCCACGAAGATCTCGTCTACGCTCTCGGCTTCGATCGCCACGGACGCCTCCTTGCCGGCACCGGCAATCGCGGCCACATTTTCGCCATCAACGGCAATGAGGCTGACGATTACACCGATCTGGTCAAAGCGAGCGCCACCCAAATCACCGCCTTTGCCGCCGCCCCCGGCGGAGGACTCTACGTCTCCAGCAGTAACCTGGGAAAGATCTATGTCCTCGGTCCCGGCCCCGAGTCTGAAGGCACATACGAAAGCGATGTCTTCGACGCGCGCATCTTTTCCCTCTGGGGACGCGCCAGCATCCGCGCCACCGGCAATTCCAATATCGAGTTCTATGCGCGCAGCGGCAACGTCGACAATCCCGACCGCAACTGGAGTCCGTGGACGCGCATTAATTTCGCCCTCGCCCTCGCTGGCGGCGCCGAACTCAAAATTCCGCCAGCCCGCTTCGTGCAGTGGAAGGCCGTGTTCCATGCGGGCAATCCCGCGCCTCGCCTCGACGACGTATTGTTGAACTACCTGCCCAAGAACGTTGCCCCTGAAATTGACGAAATCACGGTGCAGCCCGGATACCGCTATCAGGCGATTCCGCATGTGACCGGCAGCGAGCCGCCAGCTCCCGGGCAGCCGCGCTTCGATCCTCCACCTCCGGCCTTGCGCGACCGCGACTCGGTCGGCGTCCGCTGGGCGGCCCATGACGACAACGACGACCAGCTCGTCTACACCCTCTACTACCGCGGCGACGGCGAATCGCGCTGGCTGCTGCTGAAGAGCAACCTCTCCGATCGCTACTATTCCTTCGACGCCAGTCTTCTGCCCGACGGCGGCTACACCGTGAAGGTCATCGCCTCCGATGCGCCCTCGCATTCGCCCGGAGAAGCCCTCTACGCCGAGCGTGTCAGCTCCCGCTTCGAGGTCGATACCACCGCTCCGGTAATCGAGAACCTGACTGCCACGGTCGTTGACAGGCAAGTTGACAAGCAGATCCGAAAGCAGATCGGAAAGCAGATAAATATCCGCTTCCGCGCCACTGATTCTTTTTCGCCGATCAAGCGCGCCGAGTATTCGCTCGATGGCGGCGACTGGCAATTCGTCGAACCGGTCGGCCAGTTGT
The DNA here is from genome assembly GCA_049512675.1 of Terriglobales bacterium. Lineage (GTDB taxonomy): Bacteria > Acidobacteriota > Terriglobia > Terriglobales > Acidobacteriaceae > Acidiflorens. The sequence continues at coordinate 11,314 of JBEKWX010000024.1, forward strand.
CGGATTCGAAAACGGAGGACTACGACTTTCTCGTGACCGCGCCCCAACCCGAAGCTGCGCCGCCTTTGATGGACAACAACACCGCGAATGACCACGTGGTTGTGGTCCGCGCCTACGACCGTTTCGACAATCTCGCCACGGCAAAGGCTGTGATCCGGAGCAAATAGAGTTAATGCAGCGGCGGATTTCGTATCAGGGCATCGCTTTAGCGATGCCGTAAGTCTTCGCGTTTCGTATCGGGGCATCGCTTTAGCGATGCCATAAGTCTTTGGAAATCAGACGCCCCTTTAGGGGCCGCGCCCCTGTCCTTTATTGCTTCGCGAAAATGACGGACGCATTCGGATTCGCCGTGTCCTCATCGATCATCAGAAAATCTTGTATCGCGCAGACAGGATTCTGGGTGGAAGTGCAACCTGAGGTGTCGAGAACGTAGATCGCATAATTCTGGGCCGACGGTGCAGTCAGCACAATCGTACCGTTGCCGCTATCCAGAATCGTGTACGCTCCGGCAAGTGTCACGCCCGTTGGGTTGGCAATATCGTACTGGGTTCCGTTGAGGCACTCGGAGGTACACATGCCAGTGTTCGCCCATGTGAGCAGCAGGTTGGCCGCAATCGGGTCGACCCCGGAGCTGCCGCTGTGGGTGGTCGCCGCGGCATAAGTACCCGGCAACGTCGAACCACCGAAAAGCCCGCTTCCTTTCCCCTGTGGATTCATCGTCCCGGTCATCACGGATGAGCTTTTTTGATCGAGCAGGAATCCGCGGTTTGCTCCACTGGCATAGAGAACGAACGGAAGCGGCGCCCCGACCGGGGTCGTGGTCGGATTGCCCAGCATATTGAAGGTATAGCGTCCACTGGTGCCACTGGCCGCGTAGGTGTAATTGTTGGCGCCTGTGGCGGGCGGGAATTGCGCGCCGGAGAGGATCGCGCCGGCATTATTCTGATCAAATAGACCCGAGAAGTTCCCGTTGCCATCAGTCGAGCCCAACGTCAGCGAGACATTGGTATTCGTCGTTCCGTTCGCCGTCACCGTCCCCGTTAGAGCGGAAACAGAAACGCCATTGAAGGCTTTGTTGCTGTAGGTCTGCGAAGAATCCTGGAGCACCATCGTTCCGGAAACTGCCGGGTTAGCAGCGGGGTCGCTGGAGATGGCATAAAACGTCAGCGGAGTCGTCTTGCTGTTCGTTCCGGAAGCTATATAGAAATCGAAAGTCATGGTTACGGGCGAGGTGAGCGCCAAGCTCCATGAGCCGTTGCCGTTCGATTTATAGGTGCCCGCGACCGCGCAGGGTGGAGTGCCGCAAACGCTGTTGCTGCTGTGACCGTTGTCGTTCACATCCATCGAACCGCCGCTAATGTTTCCGGCGCCGTCCGTCGGCAAAAGGCCGACATAGCCCACGCGGAAGCCGCCGGAGTCCACGCCGGTAAAACCGAACGCGTAAGTCTGTGCGCCTTTGAGAAGGTTGGGGTTGGATGATATTTGCGCGATGCCGGACCCGGTGCCATGGCCATCGGATTCGATCATCTTGAGATCGCCGGCGCCGTCGAGAACGACCTGGTATTGATTCGGATAAACTCCCGTGGGCAAAGTCAGCGTTAGCGCACCCGCGTTGTTCGAGTTGTACGTGTCGGACGAGGTGGGCTTGTAAGAGCCTCCGGTAATCGAGTTTTGTGCCCAGCCGCTCGAAGTGAGCTCGTCTTCCACGCCCGTGATCGTTCCATTCGCCAAGGTGAACGCTCCAACCACGGCTGTGGCGTTATTGCTGGTGTCATATCCGGAAAACCGGAATGCGTATGTGCCGCTTACGCGGGAGCTGACCAGCGAGGCTGTCGCGATTGTGCAGTACTTGGGGTTGGGCGTGCAGCCTGCCGGATCGAGTGTCGAAGCCGCCGATATCTGAATACAGCCCACGCCACTGCAAGTGTCCTGCGCCGTGTAGTAGGCCAAGACAGACACATTCGGATCCTGAACAAAGTTCGCGCACGAACCCGTCACCGTACCATTCACCGTGGTGTTGCAGGTCCATGTAAAGGTTTGGGGCGCATTGTCAGGGACGGCTGCGGCGGTGAATTGCTGGGTGAGACCGCTGCCCACGCTCAGCGTCGCTGGCGCTACGTCGGTAGTAACGTTAACCACGGTTATCGGCAGTGTGCCTGTTGCCGAGGTGTCGGCCACCAATGTCGCCGTGACCGTCACCGCAGTTGGCGTTGCCGGGGCCACGAAGGTTGCGGTTGCCGGGGTTGTTGGCGGCGTAACTGGCGTAATCGTCCCGCACGTGCTTGGAGTGCAGCCCGAGCCAAGGCTCCATGTAACGGCGGTAGCGGTCGAGTTCGCGACCGTGGCCGTAAGCGTCACAGACTGCGTCGGGTAGATCGCGTTAGCGTTAGCGCCGTTGGAGGTAACAGTGACCGTGACTGGAACGGGAGACACGCCGTTGCCGCCCGTCGCGCAACCGCTAGCCAGCGCCAGACTAAGCAATGCCACCGCCAACAGACAATTTCTTAACATGATGAGATCTCTTCGAAACAATTCCCCGATGAACCTGCCGGTCGGGAATCCGTTGCCCGAAAGCATTGGTCCAAAAAACGCCTTCTACCAGGATTTATCCCAAATCCAACAGCAGCCCTAAGGCCAAGTTATTATTCAAATCAGCAAGTTACAATGTACTTGAATTCAAGGCACTTTGTCTGTGGAGAAAAGGCTTCTAACCGCGGCCAGTACGGTCGCCTGTGCAAGCAATTGCAACTTTCGGGATGAGACTTCTTCTGCGGCGTTTTCAGTGGAGAGCCGATACATTCTGCCTGACACCTGAGACCTGAGACCTGACAGCTGTTTCTTTCCCAGCCGTCTCCCCAGCCGCCCCAACCGTCCCCAAAGACGCGTGCTTTGCGCTCTCCAGCAGCGGACGCAGCTCATTGGCAGCGATCCCCAGCGTACCCCCGGAAAATCCGTCAATGTAAGCCGAGTTGATGCCCACCACTTCGCCGCGCAGGTTCAGCACCGGTCCACCGCTGCCCCCACGTGCCGTGGGCGCGTCATAGATGAGCTTGTCGCCGGTTACATCGCCGATGTGCCCGAACGTCGCCGAAGGCCGGATCAGTGATAACGCCGCCAGTTCGCCCGCCGTGTCGGCATCATCGGGATGCGACGAAAGCCGTTCGTATACAACTGCGGGAGACTTTGCCACCATGCCCGTCACTCCCATCGGATACGCCAGCACGCTCACCGGCTCGCCCACGTGCGGCACCGCCTGCGACAAAGTCAACGGGCGCAGATTCTTCGTGAAGGCTGTGTCTTCGAGGCGCAACACGGCGAGATCACCATGCGCGGCCACTACTGCCGTCTCCAGTGTTACCGGAAGCGGCGACCCCGGAAAATATGCCACCAGCTTTTCCAGCACTGGCGATCCGCCTCGCCGCAATGCCACAGCGACTTCCCGGTCGCCGTACCAGGGCTCGGCCACATGGCGATTGGTGGCCACCAAGCCTGGCGCCACTACAAACCCTGTTCCCGCCACGCGAGCACGAAAACTTTGCGGCCGCCCAGACACATGATAGATCCCGTAGATATAAGCCACCGACTCCCGCGCATCGTCCACCGCGGCCGCCGAAAACGATTGCTGTTTTTCCATATCCGCGACTTCGCGCGAGAGCTGGTGCACCTGCTGCTGCAGCCCGTCAGCCTCCCGGGGAACATAGTAATGCGACATCGCCAGGGCGCCGACCAGCGCCACCACGCCCAGCAACCCCTGCACAAACCGCTGCCAAGTTTCGACCACTTCGCTTTCGCCAATATCGGAATTGAACATGAGCCGTCAGGCCCGGCAAGGAGGGAGACCCCGGGTAACAACCACTATCCTGACGTATTTGGCCCCGGCGTTGTAGGGTACAGAAGTCGGATGGCAGCGGACCGAAGGTAACCGAAGCACGCCCCGCCGACGGGCCGCGTGGTCGCCGGTCCAAGCCGGGGACAGCTCGGCGGTTGCCGTGGACACAGCCGCAATTAAGAGTCTCGTGTCAAACCCGCTCCAGCGCGTGCAGAGTTCTTTGGTTCTCGACATTGCCGGTGTTCAGCGTAGTCGCAGGTTCAAACAGCAAGATCCAGCATTCCTCCTCCGCCACCGGACGGTGATCCACTCCGCGCGGCACCACGATAAACTCGCCCTCTTCGATCCATTCATGACGTCCGCGAAACTCCATGCGGAATCGTCCTTTCACCACCAAAAACATCTCGTCCTCGTTCTCGTGATGGTGAAATACGAACTCGCCTTTGAGCTTGTCCAGCTTCACATATTGGCCATTAAGTTCGGCGGCGATGTAGGGCTTCCAGTATTCAGTGATTTTGGCAAACTTCTCGACGATGTTGACTTTTGACATGGAACCCTCGCGAGGGCGCTTGCGGCCATCGCTACAAGAGATGAAGATTCACACCTCAAGGTCGCATAAAAACAATCCAAAGTCCTGGAGATGATTTCATTGTTTGCGTCGTTGTTTGCGAGTCACGTGTACTATGATCGCGGCATGAATGCCGATGGCCACTGCAGCGCCGGTAAGGTGAAGAGAAATCGTGCCGCCGCCAGCCTGCTGAATCGCGCTCAGACCGTAGCCTCCTAGCGGAAGAAACAATCCGATGGCGGTTCCCAATCCGGGGTTGTAGCGGCGGAAAATAGCGGCATGCACGATGTGAGCAATGGCGTTCACAACAATCAGGTAGACGGCAATCAACCCCAAGCCAACATTCACCATCGCCGCCAGCGATATCGAAAGCCCGATCACCCCCCACACTCCGGGAACGTTGATCACGAATACCGCGAGGGGAGACAGCCCTTCTCTATCCTTTCCGATTGCCTGGTTAACAAAGATTCTGAAGCGATCGTTGTCGTGTTCCTCATATTGGTGGAGTATGTAGATCGGCAAACAGAGAAACGTTGCGAGAAGCGACGGCGTCCAGGAATTCGCGATGACTGGCGTAAGCAGCAGCAAGAGGAGTCCGGCCAGAAATCCACCATAGACCCAGTTGTCGATCAATCGCTTGAGCATTGTTTTCTCTGGATTGAATATAAGGCAGGCGCGGTCGTGCCGATAGACGGGGCATCGATTCCGCGATTAGAAGCAAAACAGCCGCCAGCTTGCGCTGACGGCTGAATGCCAACGGCTTTCTAGAATCCTGCGGTTCCGCTGGGGTGTCCGCCGCGCAGCATGGTTCGCACTCCGCGCTGGCTGTTGATGCGAGTGGTCGTACTCCAGTCGACTTCATCGGTGCTGATCACACCGCTGCCGCCACTGGCCAGTTCGTAACTGATGCGGCCGTCCTGGTAAGTGTAATTGCCCACCTCCAAGACCATGCCTGACTTCAGCACAAACACGGGCACTCCTGGCGCTGCGCTGCCGCTCGCCGCGCTTTTAGTGACGTAGCTCGCATAGACGAACTGCGGAGTTTGCTGAGTCATCGGCTGTTCGTTGGCCATGACTCCGGACGTAACGCTGGCTGCGACGCTCACGTTGCGCACCGTCAGTTGCGGAATGGCTCCGTCGTTGTCGCGCGACACGGCGCTTGCGCCCTGGTAGGAGCCCTGATAATAAGAACCCTGATAATACGAGTCGTTTTCCATCCGCGGACGCCCAAAGAAATGCCAGTCCGGTCCGTTGGTGGCCGAGACCTGCGGGATCTGCACGTCATCCATCAGGCGCAACTCCAGCATGCTTTCACCCTTAAGCGTGGGACGCGGCCCGCGCGCCGGCAGCATGATTATCTTCCACGGCCAGAGCGGCGGAATCATCCATTCTACGATGTCGCGCTTGGCGTGTCCTTTGCCGTCGATGGCGCCGGTCTTATCGACCTTGTAGCCGCGCGTAGCGATTACTTTCGCGTCGAGTGGCATATCGCCATTCGGCAATCCGATGCGATCGAACACCAGCTTCATATTGCCCTTGCCCCAGAAATGCCCGGGATCCTGGGCCGATTCGAGATGCCCCACAAGATAAGCACCGCGCGGAAACGTCTGCTGGCCGAATTCCGTCACCGAGTGCAGATGACAGAGCACGGGATCGCCGACCGCAACCGTGGCAGAAGAAAAATTCGGTTCATTCATGGTGCACTTCAGAAGGGTACCGGCGGGCAGGACAGTCTCCCGCGCACTGGCACTCAGGGTCAAGCTTAGAATGGTTAAACCCAGAAGGGACACAACTAAAACGGCATACGAGCTGGACTTCATGACGTCACCTCGGTCTCACGCCCCAGGATTTTTGGTACGTATTCCCAAGCTACCGCGTTGAGCCAGCCCCGATTAATGAACTTATACACAAGTTGACACTTCCGGTCAATCGACCGATTGGGATCAAAGTGTGTCTTTTTTGCACCGGACGGCTCGAGTACCCAGTCTTGCGCTGTGCTTGCCGGGCTTTAATTCTTTGGTGGCCCCTTTGGCGCTGGGCGCTGTGTCGGCCACGATCCATTCGTGGGTTTTAGCGGCGATGCACGCTGGAGCGGCATGCCACGCACATCGAAACCAGGCTCCTAGGAGTCTTCCCCCGGATGACTGCGAAGTTCCCTGTGGTGCACCTCGCTTTCCCTCACAAGAGATTTCCAACTGCTCCGCTCAAGATGACCGCGCTTACACAGTTCCATGTCGATTGAAAACAAAGCACTTCTTGGCTTTGTTTGGCAGAAAAGCCTATCTCCTTCTTCCCAGATTGATGTTGAGAGGAGGCGGCACGTTTTCTCCTCGGCGCTGCCTCTGTAGACGCTCCAGTTGGTCCATGGCGCGATAAAGCTGCCTGTCCAGGTGAGCTTCGTAGCGGAGGATTTTGTCGGTTGCATCCGCGGGCGGCAAGCTGAAGCTTCGCGCCTCTGCGTCCGCTCCGAGGCTCTCGCGCTCTGTCGCGTAACGCTCGAAAACGCTAATCCTTTCCAAGCGCGCGTCAATAGAGGCGATGACAGCAGCACGTTTTTCATCAGTTTGCGGATCCAGAATTTTTTCAGATGGTCGGTCTTCCATTCTTGCTTCTGGGGGACCGGCGTGCAGACAGGTAAGTGCGAACAAGCAATCCCAAAAGAAGAACGTATTCCGAATCTTCTGCACAATCGTTTCCGATATGTAACCATTGCTGGCGATCTCGGATTTCGCCGTCTGCAGAAGTGCGCTCAGGTATGCGAGACCGGAGTGATGTCTCCGTAAATCGCTCTGTGCGGCCTGCATGATAGACCATCGGTCCCTTGATGACACCTGCTGGTCAGCCTGGTTGTCGGCGCTGAACAAACCTAAGTCCGTTTCCGATAACGCCAGGTCAAGGTTAGCCTTGTCTGAACCTCGCAGTGCCCAGTCTACTGCCAGCGTGTCCAGCCGCTTACGTATTTCTCCATTCTCGGCACGAATGGCGCGCGCTTTCCTCCACCAACAAGTCGCAATCGTTTGTACGAGCGATTCCTCGAGGACACCAACGGGTTTGTAATATTCACAGAGCTGCTGGACCAAGTCGTTAAACTCTTCCAGACTCTCCTCGCCATCGCCGGCTGTAATCACGACCTCCCGCGCGAGGACTCCGTGTTTGATGGCGTTGCG
>JBEKWX010000025.1:0-18766 GCA_049512675.1 Terriglobales bacterium
TCCTCCGGGATATTCATTGCCGGAATGATCGCGGCAGAATTATTCTCCGCAATCCCGATCGGACTGCCGTCGAGCATGTAGTAAACGGAGCCCACGATGGCGCCGTTGATCGTGTCGGCAGAAGCGTCGACTCCCGGGCGCCCGCTCGATATGTTTTGAATGCTCGCCATCGAGTTGCTGGAGTTCGGCGAACCGTTGACCGGAATCACGCCTGCACTCAATTGCACCAGATCGTAGACGTTGCGGTAGAGCAACGGGACCCGATCGATGGTGGCTGAATCAATTAACTGGCCTACGGTGGAGTTGCTCGTATCCACCAGTGTGGCTGTAGCCGTCACCGTAACTGTCTCGGCTACGTTGCCGACTTGCAGAGCGATATTCACGGTGCTGACTTGATCCACAGTTACCGACACATTGTCCTGAGCGACGCTTGCAAAGCCCTTTTGACTGGCCGTGACTACATAGTGGCCAGGGGTCAGCGATACAAAGCTGTACAAGCCCGCCTCGCTTGTAACGGTATGCAGCGCGACTCCGGTTGCATGGTTGAGTGCGGTGACTTTGGCGCCACTGACGACCGCCCCCGAAGGATCGGAGACCAGGCCGCTGATGCTGCCCCTGCCGGCCTGGGCCAGCGCTACAGAACCCGCGCAGAGGAGAAGAATACAAACAGAAACTAAATTCCGCGCTGTCTTGACCATTGCAGTTCTGCTATTCATGAACAGCCTCCTAACCCAAAGTCGCAACGCGATATTCAATAGCCCCGGTGTTGTCACGACCGTGCCGGCGATCGTCCCGGTGTCACTGTGCCCGAACACCGATGTCGGCGATGAGCACGCACACCGCAATTCCAAATCGCAAACGAATTCTCATAACTGGCTCCTCACGGATCTGGAACGAAACACGAGCCCGAAGCACGGGGCCGCCGGGTTGTCCGGCCGATGGTGCGCTCCGAATTGTGTGCCAGGCTGGATTCTTCATCGCGAATGCTCTCCCCTTGCCGCCCGTTCCAAAAACAGTTAAATCCCTGTATTAAAACGTATCAATACTGCATCAGGTAATCCACTCTGTCAACAAAAAATGCACAGTTCGGGATCCAGGGGCGGCTGCTTTACGTTGGGGGTAGACTTGCGCACGATGAGATCGGGGGTGCCAGCATGGTACGCTCCGAGATCAGGCGAGACGGGCGGTTAGGAAAGGAGTTACGGGTTGGATTCAGACACTGCCATCGGCGGGCCCCATGACCAATTTCCTTCCACTCAGGTATCACTGCTTGAGGCTACGGCCGCCGGTATGTCGAGCGAGGCGCTGGACTGGGTGATCGCCCTGTATTGGAAGCCCGTCTATCGATTCATTCGCCTCAAATTTCACAAGAACAATGAAGATGCCAAAGACTTAACCCAAGGATTTTTCGCCGCCGCGCTACGGCGCGATTTTTTCGCGCGTTTCGATCCCGCCAAAGCGTCGTTTCGGTCGTACCTCCGGATGGCTGTCGAACGCTTCGCTGCCAACCAATACGCCGCCGCGAACCGGCAGAAGCGGGGCGGCAACATCCAGTTCGAACCCGTCGGGGACCGGGTGGCCGCAACCGAGTCGCCAGAACAGGTCTTTGAGCGCGAGTGGCAACGTCAGCTGTTCTGTCTGGCGCTCGATGATCTGCGCGCCCACTGCAACGAAAACGGCAAGCAGCTCCAATTCCGTGTCTTCCAAGACTATGACCTCGCCGACGACAAACGTCCCACTTATGCCGAGCTGGCCGTGCGCCATGGCATCCCCGAAACCTCCGTGACTAACTACCTCGCATGGGCGCGCCGCATGCTGCTCGGATTTGTAACCGAACGGTTGCGCGGCACGACATCAGGCGCGCGGGAATTACGTGAGGAGATGCGGCGCGTATGGACCTAAGTGACTCCGTCCTCGACCATTTGCGCCATGTGGGGGCGTTGCCCGACCTGACTTTGACCCGTTACGATTTGGAATCCGAGATAGGGCGCGGCGGCATGGGCGTCGTCTACGCCGCGCGAGACCGCCAACTTGATCGCCGTGTTGCTCTCAAAGTCCTCGACTTCGCTTTGGCCGGCGAAGCGCAGCTGATTGCACGGCTTGAGCATCCCGCTATCGTGCCCATCTATGAGATGGGCAGACTGCCCGACGGACGTCCATTCTACGCAATGAAGCTGGTCAGCGGTGCACGTCTCGACCGCTACCTCGCCGGGCAACCCCCTCTTACGGAGCGCTTGCGAGTGATCCGGCGTGTCAGCGAAGCGCTCGCCTTTGCCCACTCTCGCGGCATTATTCATCGTGACCTTAAGCCCCAGAACGTGATGGTCGGCCCGTTTGGCGAGGTCTACGTCATGGACTGGGGTGTGGACGCTGTCGCGGGGACGCCCGCGTTTCGTGCCCCGGATGACCGCCTGGATCAACGTTCCGACATCTACGCTTTGGGAGCATTGCTGCAGTTCTCGCTTCCCGCGCCCACTCCTCCCGCACTCCGCGCCATTGTCGCCAAGGCCATGAGCGCAGATCCGGCCGCCCGCTATCCCGACGTCCCAGCACTTTTGGCCGATATCGAACGCTTCGAACAGGGGCTGGGTATCGAGGCCTGGGCCGAACCGCTGTGGCATCGGTTGCGCCGGTTCGGGTCGCGCAATGCCGTTCTGCTTTGGCTCCTCGTGGCTTATACCCTCGTAAAGTTCCTGCTCTTTTTTCTGCGAAAGTTCTAAAGGAGTTCCGGTCGATGTGGAATTCTATGGTAGGAGGGAACACCGATGAACAAGATCGTGGTCGGATTGGTGTTAGGGGCGATTCTCGGCGCCATTGACGGCGCAACCGCATGGTTCTACCCGGAAGCGCGTTCAATGATCACTAACATCATGATAGGGTCGTCGATTAAGGGTATGGTCGTGGGACTCCTCAGTGGCTGGTTCGCACGCAAAGTGCAATCGACACTATGGGGGGTCGTCGTTGGTTCTGCCCTTGGGCTGCTGTTCGCCTTTCTGGTGGCCGCCATGGACGCGGCGAAAGGCAGTCCGCATTACTTGGAGATCATGCTGCCCGGCTTTATCGTGGGCGCCATCATTGGGTTCTTGACCCAAAAGATGGGCGCGCCCGGTCCTGCGAAAAAGGGGGCACAGTGAAACGTCATCGCATCCTGCTGATTGCCGCGATCATTGCCATCAGCGCGGTGGCCCAAGAGGACCCCTGGGCCCCTCTGCGTGTCTTTGAAGGAAAATGGGAGGGCCAAGTTACGGGAAAGCCGGGAAAGCAATTCAGTTCCCGAGAGTATCAGTTTGAGCTAAACGGGAAGTTTTTGTCACAGCGGGACAAATCCGTGTACGAGCCCAAATCAACGGGCGAGACTCCTAAGGCCCGCGAGGATTTCGGCTTCTTCAGTTACGATGAGAACCTGAAGAAGATCGTGTGGAGGCAATTCCACAGTGAGGGCTTCGTCAACGAATACACGTTGGATTCGGTGAGTGCGGACGTTAAGTCGCTTGAGTTCGTCACCGTGCGTATCGAGAATCTTGCACCGGGTTGGCGAGCAAAAAAATCATATCGCATCCTTTCCGCCGACGAGATCGAAGAGACGTTCTCGCTGGCGCCACCCGGCAAGGATTTTGACGTGTATACGGTGGCGCATCTCAAGCGAGTAAAGTGACGACTAGGTTGCGACGGCAGCGATTTGCCGCGCTGTTTCGCCGAGCGCTCGAGTAAGAAGGCTGTGAAAATCGTGACAGCCCTTTAGAGCTCGAGACAGCGAATTGAACGTCCATTTCTGCGAAGGTAGGTAGGTGCAGGCGCTTCATGGGCATTCTTCTTCTGAGATAACCCGAGACGTTTACTTGCATTCGATCCCGTCGGACGCTCGCGCGGCGGTGCAAAAGTCGAGGATTTGCCTATCGGGCGGAAGCGTAGTGGTTTGGTGGACACAAGTGTGAAATCCGGTGTCGGCCGACAGCTAGTCAAAAATTACGACGTGGATATTCTCCGCGGGTATTCTCTGGGCAGCGTTGCAGGCGCGATGGACCGCCACATCTTCCAACGAATCTGTGCCGAGCATTCAGTCGTTCGTTCCCGGTGAAGGCGAATCTATCTTCGTTTTCGAAGCTCGGGCTTCCCTCTTCACCAAAACCACCGCACCCTCTACGGGAGAACCCTGCTCAAGGACTTGCAACTCTCTTTGGGGAACGGCGAACTCCGCGAAGCCGCAATGCAAGCAGACCACGAGCTTCGGAAAAACAAACACGATGGATTTGTCCAGACCTTCGAGTCCAGGAAAATGGATGGCAACTTCGCCATTGAATGTGCTCTGCTTTTCAGAATGACACTCTTTACAGGCCACGGCTTCCCTCTCAAGTCCCGGTTAGCTATCGGCGAGCCTTGAGCAGCTTGAGCCCGGGTTGGATGACATTTATGCCCGCACAGTGCCGGTTATAATACCTGCGACAAGATAATCGAGGAAGCGTTTCGGTCACTACTCCCACATCCTGATTTGCTGCTATCATCACGTCCGACGCAACCACAAGCTTTGCAAGAACCGTCCAGATCACTGGTTTGGTTGCTCGTCTTGACCGGCTTGCGAATTGGCGAATTGCTGGCGCTTCGCTGGCGAGATGTCGATTTGAACGCCGGACTCCTCCGTGTAAGCCGTACGCTTTACGAAGGGCATTTCGATGAGCCCAAAACCCGTTCCAGCAACCGCACGGTTCCCTTGAGCGTAAAGGGAGTGGAAATCCTATCAAGTGTGCAACCCGGAAGCGTCGATCTGGACGCGCTTGTGTTTCGCACGAAGAAAGGCACTCCGCTCAGCCGACGCAATCTGACGAATCGTCAGCTCGTTCCCGCATGCGAAGAGCTGAAGATTCCGAAAATTGGCTGGCATTCCTTGCGCCACTCGAACGCGACATTGCTGGACGCTGTAGGAACGCCGCTCGGCACGGTGCAATCCCTCCTCGGGCATTCCTCTCCGGAGATTACCCGTGGAATCTATTTGCACTCCTTGCCTGCAGGGGCAAAAGAAGCGGTCCAGAAGGTGGAGGATTTGCTAACTGGACCCAAACGGACCCAAGTTGAGGAAATCCGAAATTTGGGATCGTTGCTAATTCAATGAGCTTGCTTGGGATAGATGGTCGGGGAGAGAGGATTTGAACCTCCGACCCCCTGGTCCCGAACCAGGTGCTCTACCAGGCTGAGCCACTCCCCGACTGACGGCTGGATCACGGCCACCACAGGAACGACATGGCGACTCGAACTCAGACAGTATAGCATTCTGCGGTCTGGTGATTTGCTAGGGCGGGCTGCACGATGGCGTGAGTACAGGCGCTAAATCTGCGCTGTTATTGCAGACACTGATTCGCGGACACTGATTCGGGGCGTATCGAGTTTTCGGACGCTGCCACGCTCTACCGCGCAACGTTATAGCGTTCACTAACGTTCGCCGGAAGGGAAGAGATTGTTTTGCTCACGACCGTCCGGTTGCGACTGCTGGCGGCGACGCGAGGCTGCTACAATCTTGGCAAGTCGTCTTCTTACGGTATTAAAGCGTTCCTATGCTGGCTTTTACTGCTGGAAGGCTATGGACTCCCACGGATGCCGTCGAGCATCCTCTCGTGCTCGTCGAGCAGGGACGCGTCCTCGAGATTTCGGCTCGGAGCGGGCGACGGGCTCCCGCTGGAATTTCCGTGTCCGACTTCGGCGATGGGGTGATGGCGCCGGGTTACGTTGATCTTCACATTCACGGCAGCGCTGGATACGACGTCATGGACGATACCGCCGAGGCGCTGCCGGCGATCGAGCAACTGCTCGCGCGGCATGGGGTCACGAGTTATTTCCCAACCACCGTCAGCGCTCCGATGGATACGACTTTGCGCGCACTGGAACGGCTGGCGGATGCGATTGAAAATCGCGAACGAGAGCGCGCACGACCGCACGAACGAAAGAATGCGGATGGCAAGAGTCGGGCCCTTCCGCTCGGCGTCCACCTTGAGGGGCCATTCATCAGCCATGCGCGCCGCGGGGTGCATCCGCCGGAAAATCTGCTGGCTCCTAAGCTGAGCACTTTCGAGCAGTTCTGGCAGGCGGCGCGCGGCCGGATTCTTATGATGACGATTGCTCCTGAATTGGAGGACGCGCCCGAGGTCATTGCCGAAGCGGCGCGGCGCGGCGTTTGCGTGAGTCTGGGACATTCCGACGCCGATTTTGAGGCGGCCGGACGCGGAATCGCGGCGGGAGCGCGGCACGCGACCCATACCTTCAATGCCATGCGTCCGCTGCACCATCGCACGGCGGATCATCGCAGTCCCGGTATTTTGGGTGCGGTGCTCACGGATCGTCGGGTGAGCGCGGACATTATCGCCGACGGCGTTCATCTCGATCCGGCCATCGTGAAGCTCTTTGCTGCGGCGAAAGGCCCGGAGCGAACCGTGCTAATCACGGATGCTGTGTCCGCAACCGGAATGCCGGATGGCCGCTATCGACTTGGATCCTTCGAAGTGGATGTTCGAGATGGCAAGTGCATGGCAGATGGCAAGCTGGCCGGAAGCATTTTGACCATGGACCGCGCGGTACGGAACCTGGCGCGTTTCGCAGAATGGGATCTGCCCCAGGCAATCGCAGCCGCTAGCCGAAATCCGGCGCGGGCGGCGCGAATCGCGAATAAGGGCGTTCTGACGGTGGGAGCCGACGCGGACTTCGTGGTCTTGAGCCGGGAAGGGGAAGTGCTGCGGACTTTTGTCGGCGGTGTGGAATGCCCCAGGTAATGATATAGCGCCTAGAGCAGACGCTTTAGCCAACGACTATCAACCAACGGCTAGTTTCGCCGACCCCACAGCAAAATTCTTCCCGATTGCTTATGATGAGGAATCGCGTTTTTATTCGTGGGGGCAGCGTGGCGGAGACGCAACAGACGAACGGAATCGAAGTATTGGAAACGCGGGAGTGGTTGGACTCGCTGGATTATGTGCTCTCGCATGGCGGACCGGACCGTGCGGGGCGGCTTTTGCAGCAACTGGCGCTGCATGCCCGGCGTGAGGCTGGGATCAATCTGCCGTTCTCGGCGACGACTCCTTACCAGAATACGATCCCTTCCCGACAGCAACCGCCATTTCCCGGCAGCCAGGAAATGGAGCGCCGGATCAAAAGCTTGGTGCGCTGGAACGCCCTGGCTATGGTGGTCCGCGCCAACAAGATTCAAGAAGGCATCGGCGGACACATCTCTACGTTTGCTTCGGCGGCCACGCTCTACGAAGTTGCGTTCAATCACTTTTTTCAGGCATCCACGGAATCCGGCGACCGCGATGCCGTCTATTTCCAGGGACACGCCGCGCCCGGCATTTACGCCCGCGCTTATCTCGAGGGCCGTATCCCCAAAGAGAAATTAGAGAACTTCCGGCGGGAGTTGAAACCCGGCGGCGGTCTATCGTCGTATCCGCACCCCTGGCTCATGCCAGACTTCTGGGAGTTCCCGACCGTGTCGATGGGACTCGGGCCGATTCAGGCAATCTATCACGCGCGGTTCATCAAGTATCTCGAAAATCGCGGATTGAAAACTTCGACCGGCGGAAGAGTTTGGGCGTTTGTGGGCGATGGCGAGATGGACGAACCGGAGGCGCTCGGCTCGATTACGCTCGCGTCGCGCGAGCGCCTCGACAACCTGATTTTCGTCGTCAACTGCAACCTGCAGCGCCTCGACGGACCGGTGCGCGGAAATGGCAAGATCATCCAGGAGCTGGAAGCGATTTTCCGGGGCGCGGGATGGAACGTGATCAAACTCATCTGGGGCACCGACTGGGATCCGCTCATTCAGAGGGATCGCGATGGCCTGCTCGTCCGGCGCATGGGCGAGATCACGGACGGACAGTATCAGAAATATTTCGTGGAGAGCGGCGCATATTTTCGGCAGAATTTTTTCGGCACCGATCCCCGGCTGCTGAAGATGGTCGAGCATCTTTCGGACGAGCAGCTTGCCCGCATGCGCCTCGGCGGTCACGACCCGATCAAAGTACACGCCGCATACAAGGCGGCGGTTGAGCACACTGGATCTGCAACTGTCATTCTGGCCAAGACCATCAAGGGATACGGACTGGGCGAAGCGGGCGAAGGCAAGAACATTACACACCAGCAGAAAAAGCTGAACGACGACGAGTTGCAAACCTTCCGCTCGCGTTTCGGCATTCCAGTGGCGGACGGGGAACTGCACGATGCGCCCTTCTATCGCCCGGCGGACGACAGCGCGGAAATCAAGTACATGCAGGAACGCCGGAAACAACTGGGCGGCTACCTACCGGTGCGGAAAGTGCACGCGACGCCGCTGAAACCAGTTTCTGAAGCGCTCTTCGAAGAGTTTTACAAGGGCACCGAGGGTCGCGAAGCATCCACCACCATGGTCTTCGTGCGCGTACTCGCCAAGCTGCTGCGCGACGCGGAAGTGGGCCGCTTCATCGTCCCTGTGGTTCCCGATGAAGCCCGCACTTTCGGCATGGAGGCACTCTTCCGCCAGGTCGGGATCTATTCGAGCGTCGGCCAGCTCTATGAGCCGGTCGATATGGATATGCTCCTCTATTACAAGGAGGCTAAGAACGGACAGATTCTGGAGGAGGGCATCACCGAGGCAGGATCGATGTGCTCGTTCATGGCCGCCGGTACCGCATATGCCAATCATGGCATCAACACGATTCCCTTCTTTATTTATTACTCGATGTTCGGATTTCAGCGCATCGGCGACCTGATCTGGGCCGCGGCCGATATGCGCTGCCGTGGTTTCCTGATCGGAGGCACGGCGGGAAGAACGACGCTGGCGGGCGAAGGCCTGCAGCATCAGGATGGACACAGCCATGTACTGGCTCTGCCAGTCCCGAATCTGTTGGCCTATGACCCGGCATTTGCCTATGAGATCGCCATCATCATCCAGGATGGCATCAAGCGCATGTATGTCGATGGTGAGTCCATCTTTTATTACTTGACGGTCACCAATGAGCCGCTGCCGATGCCCGAGATGCCCAGCCAGCCGGGCGTCCGCGAGGGCATCCTCAAAGGTTTGTATCGCTACCGGACTTCCGAGAAGAAAAATGCGAAGCTGCACGCGCAGTTACTGGGGAGCGGCGCCATCATGTTTGAGGTGCTCAAGGCGCAGGCGATTCTGGAAAAGGACTATGGCGTCGCGGCGGACGTCTGGAGCGTGACCAGTTACAAGGCGCTTTATCGAGAGGCGACCGACTGTGTGCGCTGGAACATGCTGCACCCCACGCAGACAGCAAAAGAGCCATACGTCACTCAGACACTGAAGGGCGCGTCCGGCCCATTTATCGCGGCATCGGATTACATGAAGGTCTTGCCGGACAGTATTGCGCAGTGGGTTCCGGGCAAGCTGGTGTCGCTCGGCACGGACGGTTTCGGGCGCAGCGAGAATCGTGCATCGCTGCGAGATTTTTTCGAAGTGGACGCCAAGCACATCGTGCTCGCCACGCTGCATGCGCTGGCGGGAGAAAAGTTCGGCGAGGAGAAGGACGGGGCTGAAGTCGTCAGTGCGAAACTGCTGGAGAAAGCAATCCGTGATCTTGGAATCGATCCGGAAAAACGTAACCCGGCCATCAGCTAGAGCGAAAGAGCCAGAGGGAAAATCTCAAGAGAATGGCAACGGAATTCAAGCTGCCCGAACTGGGCGAGAATATCGAGAGCGGCGACCTGGTTCGCCTAATGATTAAGCCCGGCGCCAGCATCACCGAGGGCGAGCCGGTGATGGAACTCGAAACTGACAAGGCGGTTGTGGAAGTGCCTTCGTCGGTGACGGGCACCATCGGGGAAATCCGCGTAAAAGAAGGCGACAAGCTGCGGGTCGGGCAGGTCATCTTCACTGTTGAAAACGGATCCGGAGCTGGGACGACGCCTCCTTCGAAAACGGAAAAACCGGCCACCATCCCAGTTCCCGCAACCCCAGTTCCCACACGCCCAGTTTCCGCAAGTCCAGCTTCCGCAACCCCGGCGAAGCCAGCCGCCACATCTGCACCTCAGCCGGAGCAGCGAGCGACATCGACGGCTTCGGCCGCGGCCAGCGAGTTCAAGCTGCCGGAACTGGGAGAAAACATCGACTCTGGCGATCTGCTGCGGCTGATGATCTCGCCGGGCACGCGCGTTTCTGAAGGTCAGCCGGTCATGGAACTCGAAACCGAAAAAGCCGTTGTCGAAGTTCCTTCCACGGTCAGCGGCGTGGTGCGCGAGGTCAAGGTCAAAGAGGGTCAGAAGGTCAAAGTTGGCGAGGTCGTCTTTACGCTGGAGGGCGGTGTAGTCGCCGACGCGGAACCTGTCCGCAGGCACGAGCCGGTGGAGCACATTTCCGGACAGCAAGCGGCGCGGCTCGGCTTTCACCTTGCCATGCGTGCCGAGGGCAAAACGGAAGAACAGGTGCTACCCCCGGATCAACCGCAAGCTCCGACGCCGGAGTTCAGCATGCCCGTGCAACTGGCCAAGGTGGCGGGCACGGAACACCGCGACCCGGCGCCGGCGGCGCCGCACGTGCGTCGTCTGGCGCGGGAAATCGGAGTGGATATTCACGGCGTGCAAGGTACCGGCCCAGGCGGGCGCATCAGTGAAGATGACGTGAAGCTGTGCGCCAAGAATGCACTGTTGGCGGCGGCAGGGGTAGCGCAAACCCCGCGTGGCAGCTTCGCCGAGCCCGAACTGCCCGACTTGGCCAAGTGGGGCAAGACGGAACGGGTTTCGATGCGCGGGGTGCGGCGCAAAACCGCTGAGCATCTTCGTCAGGCATGGAACACGATTCCGCATGTCACCCAGCAGGATCGCGCCGACATCACCGAACTTGAACAGTTGCGCGCCCGCTTCGCGCCGCGAGCGGAAGAAGCCGGCGGCAAGATGACCGTAACGGCGATTGCGCTGAAAGTTTGCGCGTCGGCCCTGAAGGTCTTCCCCCAGTTCAATGCCTCGATTGATATGGCGAAGGAAGAGATCATCTACAAGCAGTACATCAGCATCGGCGTTGCGGTGGACACCGATCGCGGGCTGCTGGTACCAGTGATTCGCGACGTAGACAAGAAAAACATTGTAGAACTCGCGGCGGAGATGACGCAGCTGTCTAAAAAAGCTCGTGAGCGCAAGCTCACTCCCGAGGAAATGGAAGGCGGCACATTCACCATCACCAATCTCGGCGGAATCGGCGGCACTGGATTTTCTCCGATCGTGAATCATCCCGAGGTGGCGATCCTAGGCCTCTCGCGTTCGCGCATGGAGCCCGAGTGGGTGAACAACAAGTTCGAGCCGCGCTTGATTCTGCCGCTCTCACTCTCGTACGATCATCGGTTGATCGATGGAGCCGACGCCGCGCGTTTTCTGCGCTGGATCGCGGAGGCCTTCGAGCAGCCGTTCCTGCTGTCGGTTCAGGGCTAGGAGCCTTTAACCGCAGAGGGCGCAGAGTTCGCGGAGAATTTCGTGTTTCTTGATTTCGACCTGGGTATGCCGTGGGTAGCGACTGCGGCCCAGCCAGTTCTGTTTTGTTTGGTCTTTTACTTTCATTTTTCTCCGCGTCCTCTGCGCTCTCTGCGGTTAAAGTTTTCGCTGGGGATAGCAAGGTTTGTGAATTGAGGATAGAACGTAATGGCGAACACTTCGAATCTCCGTGTGGCAGTGATCGGCGGCGGTCCCGGCGGTTATGCTGCCGCATTTCTGGCTGCCGACCTGGGCATGAAAGTTACGCTGATTGATCCGGAAGTGAATCCCGGCGGCGTCTGCCTGTATCGCGGCTGCATCCCTTCCAAGGCCCTGCTGCATGTGGCCAAACTGCTCGAGGAGGCCGAGCAGGCCAAGAACTGGGGCATCGAATTCGGAGAACCCAAAATTGACCTGAACAAGCTTCGGGGATGGAAAGAGAGTGTGGTCAAAAAGCTGACCGGTGGGCTGGGGCAGTTATCGAAGCAGCGGTCGGTTCAGTTCGTGCAGGGAAAAGCGGCCTTCGTGAATTCCACCACGCTGAAAGTTACGAAGACCGCGGCTGGCGGCGAAGAGAACCTGATCTTCGACCGTATCATAATAGCGACAGGATCGCGTCCAACCGTGGTGCCCAGCCTCAAACTCGACAGCCCGCGCCTCATGGATTCGACTGGCGCTCTCGACCTGCCCGATGTTCCGAAAACTCTCCTCGTTATCGGCGGCGGCTACATCGGATTGGAACTGGGATCGGTTTACGCCACGCTCGGCACCAAGGTGACCTGCGTAGAAATGATGCCCGACCTGCTGCCCGGCGCCGACCGCGACCTGGTGCTGCCTCTTCACAAGCGCCTGGAAAAGCTTTTCTCCGCGATCCTGCTGAATACAACGGTCAAATCGCTCAAGGATGAAAAGACCGGCATTCGCGTAACACTCGACGGTCCGGCAGTGAAAGAAAAAGAGCAGGTATTCGAGCGCGTACTGATGTCGGTGGGACGTCGGCCGAATTCCGAGATTCCCGGCCTCGACCAGACGAAAGTCAAAGTCAACCAGAAGGGATTCATCGAAATCAACGAGCAGCGCCAGACCGCGGATCCCACAATCTACGCCATCGGCGATGTCGCCGGCGAACCGATGCTGGCCCACAAGGCAATGCATGAGGGCCGCACCGCCGTTGAAGCCATCGCCGGCCATAAGGTTGCGTTCGAGCCCAATGCGATTCCGGCGGTCGTGTTCACCGATCCTGAGATCGCGTGGGCTGGACTGACGGAAACGCAGGCGAAGGAACAAGGGCGCGAGATTACCGTCGCCAAATTCCCGTGGGCCGCTTCAGGGCGCGCTATTACACTCGACCGGCCCGAAGGCCTGACCAAACTGCTCATCGATCCGAAGACGGAACGCGTGCTCGGTGTCGGCATCGTGGGCGCGGGCGCGGGCGAGCTGATCGCCGAAGGCGTGCTGGCAATCGAAATGTGCGCGCTGGCGGCCGATGTTGGCTTGACGATCCATCCGCACCCAACGCTTTCGGAGACGATGATGGAATCGGCGGAGGTCTTCTACGGGCAGGCCACCGACATCTATCGTCCAAAGAGATGAGTCATACGACGGTGGAGGGACGGGCGGCTCTCCATTTACCGGAACCTCGATGAAGAAATTGGCGCTGTTGATGCTCTTCGTTTCCCTTGCCTTTCAGAGCCTGGTGGCCCAGTCCGTCACCAGCGTACTGAAGTCTGGCACTGAGCCTCAGGCACCGAGTTCCGCATCCACCGATCCACTGGGACGTGAGACACCTTCGGGAACCGTGCTTGGATTCCTGAAAGCCGCGCAAGACGGAAATGAGAGGACCGCTGCCGACTACCTGCAAATGAGCGCCGCGCGCCGCCAGTCGCAGGGTCCCGATATGGCCGGCAAGCTGAAAGTACTGATGGACAGCGCCTTCGTCGGCAGCGTGCGACGGATCAGCACCGGTCCCGAAGGCAATCCGGATTACGGTACCTCCGACCAGCAAACCATCGGAGATTTTTCCACCCGCGATGCGGATGTAGCCGTTGTCCTCGTCCGGGTCACAGATCCGAACGCCGGGAAAATCTGGCTCTTTTCTGCTGACACGCTCAGCAAAGTCCCGGAACTGTACGACAACGTCGAGGCTCACCTGGTAGAAAACAAACTCCCGCAGAGCCTGGTGCGAAATGTTTTTCTCGGGATGCCGCTCTGGCAATGGCTGGCGCTTTTCATTGCGATTCCCGTGGCCATCGCGATCGGATGGGTAATGGTTCTTCTGTTTGCCATTCCGCGCCGGCTTTGGCTCAAGTTCAGAAATCGCCCCAACCTGCATTCTTACAGCCGCCTATCCAAGCCATTGCTGGTCTCATTCAGCGCGCTTGCTCATCGCGTAATTGCCGCCTACCTTGGCCTGCCGCTGCTGCCACGTCTTTATTACTATCGGACCATCGGCGTTCTCATCAGCATCGGTTTCTTCTGGTTTCTGCTCCGCGTCACCGGCCTTACAATGCAGCGCCTGCGTATGCATGCAATAGGCGCGGGCCGCATTGGCACTGGAACCCTGATGGTGCTGGCCGAGCGGCTGCTCACAGCCCTGGTGGTGGTCGCCGCCGTCCTGGCCATACTGGCTATCCTGGGCTTCAACCTGACCACAGTGCTCGCCGGCCTCGGCATCGGCGGCATTGCCATCGCCTTCGCCGCGCAGAAGACACTCGAAAATCTTTTCGGCGGAATTTCCGTACTGGCCGACGAAGTCATCCGCGTCGGCGACTACTGCCGCTTCGGCGACCGCTCCGGGACAGTGGAAGACATCAGCCTGCGCTCCACCCGCGTTCGCACTGACGCCCGTACCGAGCTTTCCATCCCGAATGGCACCCTCGCTACCATGAGCATTGAAAATTTCACCCGTCGCGACAAAATTCTGTTCAATCCTGTGCTCGCGATCAGGGTTGAGACCACGGGCGACCAATTGCGCTATCTGCTGGCGGAAATTCGCCGCATGTTATACGAGCACCCAAGAGTCGAAAGCGACAGCGCAAGCATCCGCTTCGCCAATTTCGATACCAGCGCCTTACGCCTTGAGATCTCCGGCTACGTGCTTACTCGCGACGCCAACGAATTCGCGGCGATCCGTGAAGACCTGTTATTGCGCATCATGGATATCATCGAGAAATCGGGCAGCGGCTTCGCCTTCCCGTCGCAGACCGTATACTTCTCGCGCGATTCCGGCATCGACAAGGAGAAAGCCGGCGCCGCCGAGCAACAGGTGCAGCAATGGCGAGACCAGCACAAGCTGCCGTTCCCGGATTTTGCGCCCGCCGACAAGTCGGCCTTTCGGGGTTCGATTGCCTATCCTGAGCCTGAGTCGGCGACCGCAGGAAACCAGCGGCTTCCGTGAAAGTATAGAGGCCCTGAGCGGCACCCTTCGGCTTTGAGGCCGCGCCCTACCCAAAATCGACTTATGAAACCAGCTCTATCTGGTTGTAACTACTCTGGCGCTTCCCAGTTATAACCTTCCTCGCCGTGCTGGGAGAGATCAAGGCCTTGAATTTCATCGTCTTCCTTCACTCGCAGCCCGATTGTAAGATCGACGACCTTCAGGATTACTATGGTCCCCGCGATGGCCAGGCCCCAAGCAATTACTACGCCGGCTAACTGGTTGAGCAACTGATGGGGGTTGCCTTCCAGCAACCCCGATGCGAGCGTGTTGCCCTGGGCATCTTTGAAGATGGGATTCACGGCGCTGGAAGCGAAGATTCCGGTCAGCAGAGCGCCGAGCGTGCCGCCCGCGCCGTGGACGCCGAAAGCGTCGAGCGAGTCGTCATAGCCGAAGCGCATCTTGACCTTGGCCACCATGAAGTAGCAGCCAACTCCCGCCAGTAAGCCGATGACGATCGCCGACATCGGCGACACGAAACCCGCGGCCGGTGTAATGGCGACTAATCCCGCCACCGCTCCCGAGATGGCTCCCAGAGCACTGGGCTTTCCGTTCCGCAACCACTCGGCGGCACTCCAACCGAGAGCGGCGGAGGCGGCGCCAAAATGGGTGGCGACGAAAGCGCTGGTCGCCAGACTTCCCGCCGACAACGCGCTCCCAGCGTTGAATCCGAACCACCCCACCCACAGGAGACAGGCGCCAATAAAGCTCAGCACCACGCTGTGGGGAGTCATGTTCTGTTTGGGATACCCAAGACGACGGCCGAGGTAGAGAGCGCAAACCAAGGCCGATACGCCCGAGGTTACGTGAACCACCGTGCCGCCGGCGAAATCCAGAGTAGGGAAGTGACCGCCCAGCGAGGCATTCAGGAAGCCGCCCTTGCCCCAGACCATGTGGGCCATGGGGGCATAGACAATCAGCGACCAAAGAATCATGAACAGGATCATTGCGCTGAACTTCATTCTTTCGGCGAAGGCTCCAGTGATGAGCGCCGGGGTGATGATGGCAAACATCAACTGGTAAATCATGTACGTTTGCAGGGGGATGGTTGCGGCATAGTCGGGATCGGGTTGTGCTCCGACGCCGCGCAAAAAGACGTTGTGCAGCCCGCCAATGAAGCTGTTGCCCGAACCAAACGCGAGGCTGTACTCGGCTATCCCCCAGAGCAGCGTCACGATCGCCATGAGGGCGAAGCTTTGCAGCATCGTCGACAGGACGTTCTTCTTCCGCACCAGGCCGCCGTAGAACAAGGCCAAGCCGGGGCCGGTCATCATGAGGACTAGGGCGGAACTGGTCAGCATCCAGGCGTTGTCGCCGGAACTCTTGGCGTCGGCGACAGCCTGCTCGAGTTTTGCGATTCGTTCGGATTGAGCGTCGCTTGCCGCTTTCGCGCCGCTGGGGTTCGGGTTCGCGCCGGAAGTCTGGGCCAGCGCGCTGAGGCAAAGCAGGCTTACAATCGCCAGCAAGAGGCAAACCGTCAGGGACTTTCGCATTGAGAGCTATTGACTCCTTAAGTGATCGAATGAATGCGTCATAACGCTAATCGTTGGGTAACTCCTAAGTAAATCGGAATTATTTATTCGTGTCATCAGAAATTTTATGCACGCAGAGATGCCTACAGGACCTAAATAGGACATTAATCCAGGCGAAATTACTTGCGTGACCTCAGCCGGCGTTGAAAACGGCCATCGCAGCTGTGAACTGCTGCGCCGCCCCAAGTCAAGTGCAACCTCAACTTTCCCGCCGCCTTTTGCAGGAGCGATGCTCACGTTACGAAGCCCGAGTTTTTCCGCAGGATGCCAGAAGACATGTGCTCGAGGACATGCACTCCAGTGTGCACGTAATAGTTTTGTAATGTAACCAAGGTCACGGCGCGGAACTCTGCCGAGCAACTATCCTTGTGGCAACAATCTATGAAACCCAAACAAATGGAAACTCACCCCAAAGGTATTCACGCTCGCATTCTGCTGAGTTCGGTCTTCGGGCCTTATGCGCAAGATGACGAATTCGGCAGTCGGACTATCAATCCGATGGAGCTCTATCACAACCAGGTCACGCGCGCACAAGGCAGCTTCTCGCTGCGCATGTTTCATCGCTCCTGGGGCATTATGATGATTCAGGAAAATATTTCGGCGCCGTGCAGCGTGCTCGATTTTCCTACCCGCAAGGCCTTTGCTCGTGAACTAACCGAGAACCACTACGACATCGTGGGGATCTCTTCGATCATCGTGAATGTTGGCAAGGTGCGGGAGATGTGCCGCATGGTGCGGGAACTATCGCCGGATTCGGTGATCGTGGTGGGCGGGCACGTCACAGCTATTCCCGACGTGGAGACGATGATCGACGCCGACCACATCGTGCGCGGCGAGGGGATCTCGTGGATGCGGCGGTACCTGGGAGAAGACGAGCACGCTCCGATCCGGCATCCCTTGATTGTTTCGGGTCTGGAGACACGCATCATGGGGATACGCCTGCCGAATCGAAAAGGCGGGACGGCGGCAACCATTATTCCGTCGGTGGGCTGCCCGATGGGGTGCAACTTCTGCACCACTTCCTCTTTTTTTGGCGGCAAAGGAAAGTTCGTCAACTTTTACGAGACCGGCGATGAACTGTTTGAGGTGATGTGCCGCATCGAATCCGAACTCAAGGTACATTCCTTTTTTGTGATGGACGAAAATTTCCTGCTGCACCGCACGCGGGCCATGCGTCTGCTGGAGCTCATGAAGCAGGCAGGCAAGAGCTGGGAGCTTTCCATCTTTGCTTCCGCCAATGCGATTCGCAAATACACCATGCTGGAACTGGTCGAACTCGGCATTTCCTGGGTGTGGATGGGGTTGGAGTCTCCCAGATCGAGCTACAGCAAACTGCAGGGTGAGGAAGTGGGGCAACTCACGCGAGAGTTGCGCGAACACGGGATACGCGTACAGGGATCGACGATCATCGGACTGGAGCACCATACGCCCGACAATATCGTCGAGGAAATCGAATCCGCGGTCGGTTACCAGACCGATTTCCACCAGTTCATGCTCTATACGCCGGTTCCGGGCACGCCGCTTTACAAGGAAATGGCGGAACAGGGTCGTTTGCTGACGGACATGGATCCCGCCGATATCCATGGTCAGTTCAAATTCAACTTCCGGCACGCGGCCATCTCGCGCGAGGATTCCAAGAGGTTTCTGGATTGGGCGTTCTGGCGCGATTTCGAAAATAATGGGCCGAGTCTTTATCGCATGTGCCAGACCACGCTCCTGGGCTGGCAACGCTACAAGGACCACCCAGATCCACGCATCCGGGAGCGGTTTGCGCGAGAAGTGAAGAAGTTGAACAGCGCTTACAATGCGGCGCTTTGGGTGATGGAGCGGGAATTCAAGAAAGTCAATCGCAGCGTGAGTGAGCGCATTCACAAGCTGCGCCGCGAAGTCGAAAAGGAGTTCCCGGTTGTCGCGCGCCTCACTGCGGCATCACTCGGCCCTATCTTGTGGTGGTCCACACGCCGGGAAGAACGCCGGCTGGCGAAAGGACGCACGTACGAACCTCCGACCTTTATTGAACGGCGGAATTGGGTTGCGGTTTCGTAGGCTCTTGCCGCAAGGCGTCCGTTTGCTTCTCATTTGCTGTTGGCGAATCCGCCCATCCTCCATTCGTCTCTAGCCATTACTTTCCGCGGTTGCCCTCCATTTCCTGTTTGTGATTTCGCACACTCTGCGCCGGTCTGGCCATGCGATATGCTTCCGGTATGTCTTTGCGGCGATTGCCGGTGGCGGATGGCACGCTGGTCCAGATCGTGGATGCCGCTCTGGCCGATGCCGCGCGGCGTAGCGGCGAGTGGTTGGTGTGTCGTCCGGGATGCACGCAGTGCTGCGTGGGTGTGTTTGCCATCAATCAACTGGATGCGGT
>JBEKWX010000026.1:0-18561 GCA_049512675.1 Terriglobales bacterium
AGCCCGCGCTTGACGGGATTTCGGTGGAGGTAGCGTAGCTTCACCGTGAACTCCTGCGCATCCCGCACGTTGCGGTCGTAGTAACGTTCCGTTTGCAATTTCCATCCCCCACAGACGACAATCGAATCGTGCCCAGTACTAGCTTTTATCAGGACCCGCAAACCGTCAGCCCCTTTCGGCCGGGCGCGCTCGTGATCGCAACCTTGACCAACCCGCGCGAAAAATTCTGGGGCGCGATTCTCCAGCTTTCGAGCGAAGGTCTTAGTCTGCGCGGTGTCGATGTCGCGGGCTTTGACGACCTGGCTTCGCAGGTCAAGAGCGGCGAGCCCTTCACCTCCGGCGTCGTCTTTTTCCCCATGCACCGCGTGGAGCGCATGGAATTGGATCTTCCCGAAGGAAACCTGCTCTCGCTTGCCCAGCGCTTCGCCGAGAAGACGGGGCAGGACCCCGCCCCGCTTCTGGTGAGCGAGTTTCTTGGGAGCGCCGGAGGCAAAGCCGGAGGAGAAAAAGAGCGGTGAACTACCGGCAGATCCTGACCGCGCCCAAC
The DNA here is from genome assembly GCA_049512675.1 of Terriglobales bacterium. Taxonomy (GTDB): domain Bacteria; phylum Acidobacteriota; class Terriglobia; order Terriglobales; family Acidobacteriaceae; genus Acidiflorens. The sequence goes on from JBEKWX010000026.1 coordinate 548, forward strand.
CAACTCACGCTGTTGCGGATGATCTTCCTGCCCTTCATCGTCATCAATCTGGTCAAGCACGATTTCAAATGGGCGCTGGCGCTGTTCATTCTCGCCGGAATGAGCGACGGCCTCGATGGCCTGCTGGCCCGCACTCTGCATCAGCAAACCCTGCTCGGCCAGTATCTCGACCCCATCGCCGACAAGCTGCTGATGAGCGGAATGTTTCTTGTGCTCTCGATCGAACGGATGATTCCCTGGAAATATACGGTCGTCGTGTTCAGCCGCGACGTCTCTATCCTTCTGATCAGCGGCGTGCTGTTCATGATCGCCGGCCTGCGCGATTTTCGCCCCAGCATCTTCGGCAAAGCCAACACCTTCGCGCAAGTGGCCGCGATTTTCTTCGTGCTGCTGTACCTCATCGAGCACGTGCGCTGGGTCTGGATCGCGCAAACCACCTTCCTGCGCGCCACCTTTATCTTCACTATCGTTTCCGCCGTGCACTATGCGTTTCTGGTGCAGCACCGGCTGCATGCGCACGGCCCGCACCCCGCAATCCAGCAGCCTTAGTTCCCAGGGACGCAATGCGGCTCGGCCCGGCTGGTCCGCGCCGCAGCTTGGACCCGCACCTCGTTCGGCAGGGGATCGCACTCTACAGTTGCGGCGGCCCACTTATCCTTCAACTTGAGGAAGGGTTCTTCAAAATAACGGCGCGACAGAAATGCAATCAGAGTTGCAGCCGCCGCGCCGACAAGGAAGCGTATAAGCGTCATTGGAGCGTCACCCTGAACTCTGAGCCACGCGAGACGCATTACAACGGGCACTACCAAATGGCCGGTCACTTCAAATACAAGAGTGTGGATAAGGTACAGACCGTAACTGATCTCTCCGAAAAACTGCAGCACGGGACGACGTACAATCTGCGCCCAGCCGCTCGCCCCGAGCAAGAGCGCAGTGCCCAAGATTCCCGTAAACAGCACATTGAACAGCGTCCAGCGAAGTGATGCACCCAAGAGAGTGGTTGGAGGGACGGGCGAAAGAGTGCCAAACCGCGAACCCAGGGATATCAGCAAGAGCGATGCTGTAATGCAAAGAGCGGAAAACCATTTCATGGACCGCCGGTCTGTGAGAATGGTCCGACTCGAGATCGCTAATAGTGAACCGCTCGCTAGCCCATCGGCCACCATCCACGTGTACCAGACTTCCGCCGGGTGTCCGTATGCAAATGCGATGGCCCTTAAAAGAGGGCAGCCGAGAAAGACAGCGAGGGCGCAGACCGCCAGCGCTCGCCGGGAAAAGTTGCGCACCGCCGCGGGCCAAAGCAGGTAAAACTGTTCTTCCACTGCCAGCGACCATAAGGGCCCGTATTGCATGGCTACACCGAAGAAGTTGGTGACATTCGACAAGTAAATGAGGCTCAACCCGACAAAGCTCCACGAGATTCGACCTTCCACAATACCAATCCGCGGCAGCAGCAAGAGAAGGAGCAGAAGCAGCAAGTAGGCTGGCAGAATTCGCAGCGCTCGTCGAACGTAAAAACTCTTGTAGTACCGCGGCGTTCCCCTGCTGTCCAGGAGTATGCCGGTGATCAGAAAGCCCGAGAGTACAAAGAAAAGGTTCACTCCCAGCCAGCCCAACCGGGTAGCAGCGAAAAAGGCATGCACGATCCGTGGCAAGCCCGTGGTCTCGCACTGCGAAAACCCGTGGTAAAAAACGACGGCAAGAATCGCCACGCCGCGGAGCGTGTCCAATTCGGGCATTTTGCGGCGGAGCAGCTGGTTTGGAATATCGCCCTTCAATGAGGAGTCACTGTCCCGAAATCTAGTAGGCAGAGACGGTATTGTCAATCGCAAGAAAGCAGTGTGACGGCTGATTAACGCCCATCTCGAATGCACGAGTGTGGAAGACTTTAAATTGCACCCGGCAGTAACTATTAGCGCACCCCATTTGATCCTTTTCCAGCGGCACCCTAGAATGAAAGTTCGTACTCTGCTCGCGAACTCATCCATGGCACTGCGCCTCTATAACACTCTCTCCGGAACCATCGAAGATTTCCATCCGCTCGACGGCAACCGCGTCCGCATGTATGCCTGCGGACCGACCGTCTATGACTACGGCCACATCGGCAATTTCCGCACCTTCATCGCCGTCGATCTTCTCTATCGCTTTCTGCGCCAGAGCGGATACGACGTCCGCTACGTCATGAACATCACCGACGTCGACGACAGGATCATTCGTAACTCCGCGCGCGACGGCGTGACCGTGCAGCAGTACACCGCAAAGTTTACCCAGGCCTTTCTCGAAGATTCGGCAACCTTGAGCATCGAGCAACCGATTCGCGTGCGCGCCACCGAATACATCAATGAGATGGCTGACTTCATTGCCGAACTGGCGAAGAAAGGTTTCGCTTACCGCACCGACGACGGTTCTTACTATTTCCGCATCGCGAAATTCCCAGCGTACGGCAAGCTCTCGAAAAAAGATTTTGCCGGCATGGCCGACGGCGCGCGCGTCGACGTGGACGAGTACGAAAAAGACAGCGCCCGCGACTTCGCCCTCTGGAAGGCCCCGAAGCCGGGCGAAGCCTCGTGGGACACATCGATCGGGCCGGGGCGTCCGGGCTGGCACATCGAGTGCTCAGTGATGTCGATGGAGCAACTCGGCCCAAGCTTCGACCTGCACGCCGGCGGCGAAGACCTGATTTTTCCGCATCACGAAAACGAAATCGCGCAATCGGAATCGCAAACCGGCCAGCAGTTCGCCCGCTACTGGTTTCACGCGCGTTTTCTGCTGGTCGAAGGCCAGAAAATGTCCAAGAGTCTCGGGAATTTTTTCACCATCCGGGACCTGGTGCTGCGCGGCCACAAGCCGTCATCGATCCGCTGGCTGCTGACGCAGGTGCCCTATCGCAATCAGTTGAACTTCACTTTCGACGGCTTGAAGTCCGCGGCCAGTTCGGTGGAGAAACTGCGTCACTTCGATTTCCGGCTGAGCACCCCTTACCCCGCGGGCACGAACCCGCAGATGGCACAATTGGCCAAAGAAACCACCGAGCGAGTAAGGACCGCTCTCGACGATGATCTAAACACCGCCGAGGCGCAGGCCGCGATCTTCGACATGCTAAGGAAAGTGAATACCGCAATTGACGCAGGACTGGTCTTTCAGGACGACATTAGGCCGCTGCGAGGCGCTCTTGCACATTTCGACAAGATTTTCGCCGTGCTTAAGGACGAGGACACGGCCAAGATGAAGGCCATCGCCGACTGGGCCCGCGCTGAGGGGCGCGAAAAAGAAATCAGCGACGAGTTACGGGGGATTGTCGGTCTCACCCAAATTGGCGATGATCAGATCCGTCGGAAAGTAGATGACATGGAAGCGGCAAGAAAAGCACGCAAGTTCAAAGAATCGGATGCCATTCGCGCTGAGCTGACGGCCGCGGGCATCATCGTGGAAAATACAAAGGATGGTGTGCGCTGGCGAAGAAAATGAACTAAATTTGGTAATTGTGTAATTTCGTAATCGTGCAATCTAGAAAATCGAAGTAAGCTGATTCGCAGTTGTCGGTTCTCAAATTACCAAATTACAGAATTGCCAAATTACAAAATCTTATGCTCTCGCTCGACGAATACCTTTACCAAGCCGAACACCACCACGGCCATCTCTGCGCGGGGCAGGTACTGGGCGTGCGCCTGGCCATGTTGGGGCTCGAAAAGCTGGGCATCGAGGAACCTCGCGGCAAAGATAGGAAACGTCTGGTCACATTCGTCGAAATCGACCGCTGCGCCACCGACGCCATATCACTGGTCACCGGATGCCGTCTCGGAAAGCGCGCACTGAAATTTCGCGACTGGGGAAAGATGGCCGCGACCTTCGTGGACGTGAGCACCGGCAAAGCCATCCGCATCGCCGCGAAGGAATCGTCCAAGGCGCTGGCGCGCACCATGCATCCCGAAATCGAAAGCAAGAACCAGCAGCAGATGCTGGCCTATCGCGAAATGCCGGAAGACGACTTATTCACCAAGCAGTGGGTAAAAGTCGAACTTCCAGCCGAAGAATTCCCTGGATACAAGGGCGAGCGCATCGTCTGCGCCGAATGCGGCGAAGGCATCAATTTTCGCCGCGAGGTTCTGCGGGATGGGAAAGTGTTGTGCCGAGCCTGCGCTGGCGAAAAATACTACGAGGCGCCGTAGAGCGGCTGCCGCCGCCCCCCCATTTGTCATCCTAAACTGAAACCCGTTGCCAGCCATTACACTGTAGTTGTATGTGGGCTTGCGACGATGGCTCATCCTAATAACGGAACTGAGATACGAAAGGTGCAGGCTTACCTGAATGGTGCCGAAGCTGGGTTAATAGGCTCGGAATCGTCCCGCGTCTCCCCTATCTGCACCCGTTTGACATTCTGGGTTTGGCGATCGTGTCCAAAGTATTCGCACTTTCAAGAGCCTGCCTGAAGCTGCTGGTCCTTAACTTTCCAGACGAAGCGTTCGGCCTCAGCAGGTCTATCGTCGAGTGCGCGACCATCCTGCGGTATTTAACAGCTGAACGAGACCTTCAGTATCGGCGCTCGCGAAATTTTGTAAAGTTTGCAATGGCTGACAAGGCGTTTTGGGCACACTATGCTCTCGAACACTCAACGGAAAAGGAAAAGGAGTCGGAGATAAGACGGTACATGGAACGCGAAGGAATCGTCGCGGATACTAAGTCAGCCCGCCGCCATTGGTCAGGCGAGGATGCATTCGTCTGGGAGACCACTATTTCTGACCACCCTCTCGACGGCGCCATGACGCAGAAACATAGGAAGGCCGAACATGCAGCTAACTACTACAACGCGTCCACGTTCGTGCATTGCTCTAGCCCGGCAATCGACAGCTACTGCCCCGATGAGGGAACGCCGTTTCGTCTCTCGTCCTCATCTGGTCTGCGCAACACATGTCGTTCCACTCTTTTCGTGATCACAGTCTCTGTCCGCAGCTCCATCGGCTACGCCCTCTTCGGGATGAACATTGACTATCCGGCCCGATTGAATATGCTCTGTCAAAAGACTCTAGAGAAGTTAGTGTGAGTGTCATCACCGACAAAATGGAACAAAGTTTGGCCCGACTTCGAGGAAGGACTGCAGGTCGACAGCTGGGACCGTAAAGCGAACGACTAACGACGAACGACCAACGACGATCCCGCCTGCTCATAAGCATGCGCGACTCGTAGCAGCGTAGCCTCGTCGAAGTGCCGGGCAAACAACTGCAACCCAATCGGCAGCTTCTCGTGATTCTCGCCGCACGGAATTGAAATTCCCGGAATGCCCGCCAGGTTCGCAGTTACGGTGTAGATATCGGCGAGATACATGGCCAGCGGATCATTCACCTTCTCGCCCAGCCGGAACGCAGGCGTGGGGCAGGTCGGCGCAGCGATCACATCCACTTTCTTGAACGCCTCGTCGAAGTCGCGCGTCAAGAGCGTGCGCACTTTCTGCGCTTTCAGATAGTAGGCGTCGTAGTATCCGGCGCTCAGCACGTACGTGCCGAGCATGATGCGGCGCTTGACTTCCATACCGAATCCGCCGTCGCGGGTTTGCCGGTACATTTCTGAAAGCGTGGTCGCCTTGGCCCTGAAGCCGTAGCGCACCCCGTCAAAGCGCTCCAGATTCGCCGACGCTTCAGCCGTCGCCACAATGTAATACGTGGGAACCGCATACTCGGTGTGCGGCAAACTCAACCGCACAACCTCGCATCCCAACCCGGCCAGCTTCTGGATCGCAGACTCAACCGCCGCGCCGACTTCGGGATCGAGCCCGGAGCCGAAATATTCTTTGGCCACGCCAATCTTTAGACCCTTCACCGGCTTTTCGAGTTCCGCCACGTAGTCGGGCACGGGCACATCGGCGGAAGTCGAATCCATGGGATCGCGGCCCGCTATTATGCGCAGCACCAGCGCGACTTCTTTCACCGTTTTCGCAAACGGGCCGATGTGGTCGAGCGACGAAGCAAAAGCAATCAGGCCGTACCGCGACACCCGCCCATAGGTCGGCTTCAAACCAACCACACCACAAAACGAAGCCGGCTGGCGAATTGACCCGCCGGTATCGGAGCCGAGCGTCGCCACGGCCATCTCCGCGGCCACCGCCGCCGCCGAGCCACCCGACGATCCACCCGGCACGCGGCTCTTATCGCGCGGATTGTGCACGACGTGATACGCCGAGTTCTCATTGGATGAGCCCATGGCAAACTCATCGCAGTTGAGCTTGCCCAGAATCACCGCGCCCGCCGCTTCCAGGCGAGCCACTGCCGTGCAGTCATACGGCGGAATAAAATTTTCGAGAATTTTCGATCCGGCTGTAGTGCGCACGCCACTCGTCACCATGACGTCTTTGATCGCGACCGGAACTCCCGCGAGCGGCGGCAGAGGCTTGCTCTCCGCGGCCATCGCGTCGATGCGTGCGGCCTGCGCCAGCGCGCGGTCTTCGCAGAGAGTCAGAAACGCGCCAATCCCGGGATCCTCCTGCCGGATGCGCGTGTAGAAATCTCGAGCCAGAGCGGTCGCGGTCGTGCGCCGCCCGGCGATCGCGGCGCGAACGTCATCAATCGTCAATTCCGACACCGTCTATCTCTCATCGCCATCTCTCATCACTATCTCTCAATCACCTTCGGCACTTCAAAGAACGTCCCGTCCGTGTCCGGAGCATTTTTCACCGCGACATCCTGCGGCAACGATTCCCGCAGACCGCCCTTCACATCCTCGCGGATGGCGTATGCGAAGCGGTCGCTTCCCTGGCGCGACTCGTCATTGTTCTTGCCATAGCGGTCCGAGACCTGGGCCATGGGCGCCACTTGGTCAGTCTCCAGTTCGCTGAGTCGCGCCATATATCCAAGGATGGAGTTCAAATCGCGCAGCATGCGAGCGCGCTCTTCCTCGGTCAACTCGAGGTTGGCCAGATCGGCCACGTAGGCGACGTCTTTGTCAGTAACTTTCATAATCCGAGGCGCGGCCCCTAAAGGGGCTTCTGCTTTCGACACATTGCGGCATCGCTGAAGCGATGCCCTGATACGAACCCGTAATCCGTCGACCGCCCACTACGCTTTCACCACAAATTCAATGCGCTTGACCGAAGTCGCGGAATACTTGTTGATCAGGGCCACATAACGCGGCGCCAGGTTGGCGAGTTCCCGGCGCCATCCCGCGTCAGCAACTTCCACGCGCAGAACACCGTCGGAAAAACTCAGCGCTCGAGTTCGCTCTGCCACCGCACTGCCACATGCGACGGGCCAGGCCAGCAATGCGCTCTCGCCCGCCGGCGCGCGATGAAGAGCTTTGGCGATGATGGTTTCGAGGCCCGAGGCAGCACGATTCATGGCATGACTCCAGAGTTGCGAACGCGATCAGAACAGCAATCGGAAGTAATAGAAGCAATAATTGTAGCATCGGAAAATGTTGCGTCTCTCTAACAGGCCAGAGCTTACGAGGCCGCAGCCGCCACCGCCTTGGCACGCTTCTTGGCGAGTTTGCGCAGGTGCGTCGCCGAATACAGGCTTCCCCGGCAGCGCCTCGCCCCGCATAAACACGGCGCGTCATCCTCGCCATCGTAGAGGTTGTAGTCGTACGTTAATTCCTCCCCAGCCGCAATATCGCGCAGCGCGATGATCCACATCTTGCCGCCAATCTGATCGGTCTCGCAGTTCGGTTTGCAGGAATGATTGACAAAGGCGGCCACGCCGTAGCCATCGATAACGCGCTTGCCCCCATCCAGGCCGAATAAATACGTGTTCTCAAAGTCGTCGTAAAGATCGTCGGCCTGTTCGTAGGTGAGGTGCTCGCCCACGTATTCGACGATCAGCGTCCCTTTGCGAATCGGCCGCGTGGTGTAGCAACCATAGGAGTGAATGCGAGACTGGCGAAGGATGAGCGTCATATTCGCAAAATCGGATTTATTACAAAATCGCAAAATACATGCTCGCGGAAATTTGGCAATTTTGCAAAGTGGTAATTTGGTAATCTAAAATCTGAAAATTTGATGATTGAACGATCCCACGTTTGAGCCAATAGTCAAATCTGGGGTGAGTGGCTTCCAAATTACGAAATTGCGAAATTACAACATTACAAAACCCATGGCTTATCAGCACACACCGCGCTTTCTGAAGATTGTCGGCGAAGCCAAGCGGCGCGTCCGCGAAACCAACGTTGACGAAGTCAAGGCGCGGATCGATCGCGACGACAAATTCGTTCTCGTCGACGTCCGCGAAGACCGCGAATTCGACGCCGACCACCTCCCCGGAGCCATCCACCTGGGTAAGGGCATCATCGAGCGCGACATTGAGAGCACGTATCCCGATCTCGAAACTCCGCTCGTCCTCTATTGTGGCGGCGGCTTCCGTTCCGCGCTGGCCGCCGATAACCTGCAAAAAATGGGATACACCAACGTCATTTCGATGGGTGGCGGAATTCGCGATTGGCGCGAAAAGGGCTATCCGCTGGAGAAGTAAAGGCAAATAGCGGATCGTAAGCAGCGCCCCGCGCGCCTCCGGCGTGTATTCCTTCCTGAACGAAACGACCTCCGAGCGTCCGGTGGTTTGCATACTGCCCACTTCTCTGAAAAAATAAGCCAAGGTACTGTGGGGTTCCCGCGATGTCTCAAATCGGAAGCTTTGCGCTGATGCTGGCGCTTGGCCTGAGTGCGTACTGTTTCCTGGCAGGCTTTGTGGCGTTGTTCCGCCGGGATGCCGCGTCGGCTCGCCTCGGCGAGACTGCCCGACGCGCCGGCATCGCCACTTTCGCCGCCGTGCTCTTGGCTGGCATCGTCCTCGTAGTGGCCGCGTTCAACGACGATTTCTCCATCGCCTACATCTTCCATCACAGCAATCGCGACTTGCCGGCCGCCTATAAGTTCGCCGTGCTATGGTCCGGTCAGGAAGGCTCGCTGCTGTTCTGGTCGCTGCTCTTGGCCGGCTACGGATTCGTTCTCCGCTTGCGCTACAAGACCGATCAGCGGCTGTTCGCCTACGCTTCGGTAATCATAGCCTCGGTGCAGGTTTTCTTTCTGCTGATTCTGAATTTCGCGGCCCACCCGTTCGCCATCATGCAAGGCGCGCTCCCCGCGGATGGCACCGGATTGAATCCTCTTCTGCAGTATCCCGAGATGGTCATCCATCCCCCCATGCTCTACCTGGGATACGTCGGCTTCACCGTTCCCTTCGCCTTTGCGCTGGGCGCGCTCATCATGAAGTACCCCGGCGAGAAATGGATTCAGATCACCCGCCGCTGGACCATGGTCACATGGTGCTTTCTCACCATCGGCGTCTTCCTCGGCGCGCACTGGGCTTACGCTGTCCTCGGATGGGGCGGTTACTGGGGATGGGACCCCGTGGAAAATGCCTCGCTCATGCCCTGGCTCACCGGCACCGCGTTTCTGCATTCCGTCATGATGCAGGAAAAACGCGGCATGCTGAAAGTCTGGAACATGTCGCTCATCTTCGCGACCTTCCTGCTCTCGATGCTCGGGACGTTTCTCACGCGTTCGGGTGTGATCAGTTCGGTGCACGCTTTTGCGCAGTCCTCGATCGGCACCTGGTTTTTGGTCTTCATTGGGTTGACCCTGGCAGTCTGCACATTCTTCCTGATAGCGAACCGGTCGCACCTCAAAAGCGAGCACAAATTGGAATCGCTGGTGTCGCGCGAATCCAGTTTCCTGTTCAACAATCTCCTCTTGCTCGTGGTCTGCTTCACCATCCTGTGGGGCACGTTTTTCCCCATCCTGTCGGAATTTGTTCAGGGACACAAAGTCACGGTCGGGCCGCCTTTTTTCAATCGCGTCGCTATCCCGGTTGCCTTGCTGCTCCTGCTGCTCACCGCGGTCGGACCGCTGCTCGCCTGGCGTAAGACTTCCGTCGAAAGCCTCAAGCGGAATTTCCTGTTCCCCGCGATCGGCTCCGTCGCCATCGGCGGCATGATGATCCTGTTCGGCGTGCGCCCCTGGGAGGATCCCTCTTACTTCTACGCCACCATGGCCGCCATTCTCTCGGCGTTGGTCATCTTTACTGTGATCTCCGAGTTCGTCCGCGGAGGCCGCGTCATCGCCGGAAAGAGCCAGCAAAACCTGCTCTCCGCCATGATTCACCTCTACCACAGGAACACGCGCCGCTACGGCGGCTACATCGTCCACTTCGGCGTCGCCTTGGTCGTGATTGGAATCCTCGGAACGCCTTTCAACAGAGAAGTTGAAAAGGAAATGGGCTTCGGCGACAAAATCAACATCGGCCCCTACACCCTGGTCTGCCAGTCCTTCACCCAGGACGACAATCCCAATTACGCCAACGAGTGGGCCATCATCAACGTCTTCCGCGGCGGCAAGCAGATTACGACCATGTATCCCGAGCGCCGCTTTTATAAAGCCAGCCAACAGCCGCAGACGCTGCCGCGCATTTATCCCAGCTTCCGCGAAGATCTTTTCCTGGTGACGGACGTCTATCTCGTCTATGAAGGCAAGAACGAGACCACCGGACGGCCGATTATTAAAGCGCACTTGAATCCGCTGGTCCCGTGGATCTGGATCGGCCTGATCATCATGGTCTTCGGCACAATCGTCGCGCTCGTGCCGAATGCCGCCGCCGTCCAGGTTGCCGCAACCACGCCGGTGCGCGCCCCGGCGCAGGTGGGAGTAGGTGACTGAGATGAAATCCCTCATGATCGCCGGAAACCCGCGGTGCAAGTCGGTCCCGCAGCCGCACGCGAGACCCTTAATGAGTTGTCATCCTGTAATGAGTTGTCATCCTGACCCTGAGCTTGCCGAAGGGGAAGGACCTGCTTTTTGCCGCAAAACGCAGATATCCCTTCGCCGCTGGCTGCAGGCCGCGGCTCTCGCGCTCGCAGTGGTCGTCTTCATGGGTGCCAGCGACGATTCCGCGCGCTTCAAAGACCTCGGCCATCGCATGATGTGCACCTGCGGGTGCGGCCAGGTGTTGCTGGAATGCAATCACGTCGGCTGCCAGTCCTCCGACAAGATGCGCGACCAACTGCAGGCCGCGCTCGACAAAGGCGGAAGTAATAGTGACGACCTCATCCTGCAAGGCTTCGTGCAGGAATACGGACCGACCGTGATCGCCGCGCCCACCGCCACCGGCTTCAATCGCGTGGCCTGGATCATGCCCTTCGTCGTCTTAGCGCTCGGCATAGCCTTCGCGGTTCACATCGTGCGCTCGTGGAAAAATCGCCCCGAACCAGCCCTCGCCGATGGCATCACCATTCCACAAGGCAGTGAACTGGATGAGTTCCGTCGGAAGGCAAGAAAAGAGACCGACCTATGACGATCCAGTGTGAAAAGTGTGGCGCGGCCGCCCCCGCCCGCGAAAAGCCGCGACCTGATAATGAAGTTCGTAGTAAGGAGTCGGCCCAATGACCCTGTTCGTCTGCGCCGTCGTCACACTAGCCAGTCTCTATTACGTTTTCTTCTTCCCCGGAGAAGTCTACGCCGGAGAAGAAAAAACGCGCCTCGGCTATCTCCGCGAGCGCAAGGAAGCGGTCTACGAAAACCTGCGCGACCTGAATTTCGAGTACAAGGCAGGCAAGGTGCCTGACGCGGACTATCAATCGATGCGCACCTCGCTCGAAGAAGAAGCGGCCGCGATCATGGCGGAGATCGCCCGCCTGGAGCAGGTGGCGGGACAGGTGGTCCAAGCTGCAATGCCTGCAGAGCGCGGTGTCGACAAGTGACAATGTACACTTTACAGTGTATCCTTAATGATCAGGAGTTTTAAGCATCGCGGTCTTAAGCGGCTTTACGAGCGCGGCGATCGCAGCGGAATACGGCCCGACCTGATCGAGACTGTCGAAGATATTCTCGCCCGGCTCGACAAAGCGGAAACGCCGCAAGCTATGAACCTTCCCGGTTATCGTCTGCACCCGCTGAAAGGCGAACTGAAGGGGTTCTGGTCGGTAACTGTGCGAGCCAACTGGCGCATTATTTTCAGCTTTGTTGGAGTGGATGCGTTTGACGTTGAACTAACGGACTACCATTAAGAAAAAGGGAGTACGACACCATGCCGATGAAGAACCCGCCACACCCCGGACGCAGTATTCGAAGCGCGTGCCTTGAGCCTTTGGGCTTGTCCGTAACCGAGGGAGCGGAGGTTCTCGGCGTCAGCCGGCAAACGCTCAACAACGTCATCCATGGCAAGTCGGGCATCAGCCCCGAGATGGCAATCCGGCTCTCGAAGGCCTTTGGCAGCACGCCGGAAACCTGGTTGCGGATGCAACTTGCTTACGATCTCGCCGAGGCCCGCAAGGACGAAAGCAAAATCAAAGTCCGCCGCCAGCGCACGCTGCATGAACTGCACGCGTAGTCATACAACGACGATGTTGGCTGTGTCAGATGGAAAATTCATGATCAAAGCAGATTTCAAGAACAATTGGAGAGAATTCCTTCAAGGCGACATGCCGGTCTTCGGCCTGAAATATGATTCAGCCGGAACCCTGGAGGACAACAATATTACGTATCTCAATGCGAAAAGAAGGATCGTGCCCCCTCGCAAGAGAGCCGTGCATGAATCTAAAGAACTCCAGATTCCCCTCCAACACTCCACCAACTATGCCGAATTGAAAAAGCTAATGAGCGAAGGCGGAGACTTGACTCCTTTCATGGGCCGCGACATCCGGAAGAAACGCGCAGATAAGAATGACGGGATGCTCAATAGCTGGGGATTTCATCACCTTCATTTTTCGCCAAGGGGTGACCGCGACGTTCTGTTCGTTAGGATCACAGAAACGGATGTATTCGTACTTAAGGCGCTGCCCCACGGCCAAGGATACCCGGAAACTTGGGTCGACACAGAACCGCTCCGAATCCTGCACGAGAACTGGCCGGATGCAAGAGTCGGGAAGGTTGCTGGCAGTCACGGGGAATCCCTCACTCCGACTCAACGGATCAACTTGCGGAGTAAGAATGTAAATTTTGCGACAACCATGCCTGACGGCGCCGTTTACTTGGCCCCCGGTGGAGGAGTCTCCGGGAGGGGGCGCTGCAGTTTGGATGTGAGTAATAGCGACTGGATATTCAGCCAGCTCTCCTTCTGGCAAAAGACAGTCGAAGAAAATGAAGCCAAGCTTCGCTCGTCGCTCAATGTCCCCGTTTCCGAGGAGTTTCAGCTGAGAATGATGCGGTTTGGCAGTAATGAGTGTTGGCTTTGGCTGTACGAGCAGGCTCGAAATAAGATAATCCACCTGACAGCAGAGTTCAGCGACGTCGGTAGAATAGCGGCGCCATGAACCTAGACACCATCCAAAAGGTCGAACGTGCCATCGGGGCGCTCACCCCGCGCGAAATCGAGGAATGTATCCGTGGCTTGAATGCTGTCTCTAACGATTAAGGAGCTGTTTTGCCCAAACTAACAAAGTCCGCATTCCTCGTCGCGATCCTCGCGCTGTCCCTATCCGCCGCCGCCCAAACCCTGACCGGCACCGTCACCAACGGCACCACCGGCAAACCCGCCGCCGGCGACGAAGTCATTATCATCAACCTCGCCAACGGCATGGATGTAGGCGGCAGCACCAAGACCGACAGCAACGGAAAATTCAGCTTCAAAGTCACCGTGCCCGGACCGCACCTAATCCGCGCCGTCCATCAGGGAGTTAACTATCATCAGATGGCGCCTCCCGGCGTCAATACAGCCGCCGTCGAGGTCTATGACGTCGCGACCAAAGTCGCCGACCTCAGCGTGACCGCCGACGTCATTCGCTTCCAGGCCGACAGCGGAACCATGCAGGGCATTCGCCTGTTCGTCGTCAATAACGCTTCTTCTCCCGCGAAGACGCAGATGAACGATCACAACTTTGAGTTCTATCTGCCCGCCGGTGCGAAAATCGAGCAACTACAGGCCCGCTCCCCGAACGGCCAGCCCATCAGCGCCGAAGCCGTGCCCCAGGCCGAGAAGAACCGCTACGCCATCGCCTTCCCGCTCCGTCCCGGAGAAACCCAGTTCCAGGTGGAGTTCACTCTGCCCTACTCCGGTGAGATCAAGATCGATCCCAAGCCGCTCTATCCCGCCGCGCATCTCGTCGTCGTTCTTCCCAAGACGATGCAGTTCAAAGCCGCGGATCCGTCCAGCTTCCAGTCCATGCAGGATCCCAACGAGGGCGACAGCAACGTGGAAGTCGCGCGACAGACGAAGCCCGGCCAGCAGCTCGGCTTCACGCTCAAGGGCAACGGAGTCATCACCGAGTCGCCCGGAGAGACCGCCTCCGGCGCGGCCCAGCAGCAGGAACAACAACCCCAGGGACGCGACAGTCGTTCTAGCGATAACCGCCCCGGCGGCGGACTCGGCGCTCCCATCGACGCTCCCGATGCTCTGCAGAAATATCGTTGGCCCATCCTCTTCGGATTCGCCGTGCTGCTCGCCATCGGTGGATGGGTGGTCACGAAACGGCAACCCGGAGCATCGGTCGCCGCGACCTCCCCTGCGAAGACTGGCGCTGCGTCGAGCGAACGTGGTGCAGCCGTCCGTCCAGCGGCGCCAACCGCGGCCACATCCGCCAACTCAGCGACGACCCCGCCGGTCGCAAGATCATCGATGCTGCTCGAAGCGCTGAAAGAAGAATTGTTCCAACTCGAGGTAGAAAGAAAACAAGGCAAGATCACCCCTGCAGATTACGAAAAAGCCAAAGCCGCCCTAGACCAAACACTGGATCGAGCCCTAAAGCGCCAGGGCTAGGGTCGTGTGGTGACGAGGCTCCGCCCCGTCCAAGCGGGGCGAAGCCCCGCTTCCACACAAGGAGCCCAACGCCAGCTCCCTGCATCTAATTACTGAGATAAATTATGAGCAACATATTCAAAACCACGCTCCTGCTAACCGTCATGACGCTGCTGCTCATGCTGGCCGGCCGCGCTTTCGGAGGCCAGAACGGAATGCTGATGGCGCTCGCCTTCGCCGCCATCATGAATTTCGTCGCCTACTTTTTCTCCGATAAGATCGCGCTCGCCACCTACCGCGCCCAGCCCGTCACCCGCGAAGATCTGCCGCGCGTCTACAACATCGTCGAGCGCCTGGCGCAAAAAGTCGGCCTGCCGATGCCTAAGGTCTACCTCATCCCGACCGACTCGCCCAACGCCTTCGCCACCGGACGCAATCCGAACCACGCGTCAGTAGCCGTAACCCAGGGCATCCTCGGACTGCTCAACGACGAAGAACTGGAAGGCGTGCTCGCCCATGAACTAGGCCACGTGCGCAATCGCGACATCCTCATCAGTTCCATCGCGGCCACTTTAGCCGGCGCCATCACCTGGCTCGCCTCGATCGCCAAATGGGGCATGATCTTTGGCGGCATGCGCGGCAGCCGCGACGATCGCGGCGGAGGCGGCGGCATCGCAGCCA
This sequence comes from Terriglobales bacterium, assembly GCA_049512675.1. GTDB lineage: Bacteria > Acidobacteriota > Terriglobia > Terriglobales > Acidobacteriaceae > Acidiflorens. The sequence goes on from JBEKWX010000026.1 coordinate 15,877, forward strand.
TCGCCATGATCTTCCTCGCTCCATTCGCAGCCATGCTCATCCAGTTAGCCGTCTCGCGCTCCCGCGAATACGGAGCCGACGACACCGGAGCCCATTGGACCGGCAATCCCTACGCCCTCGCCAGCGCCCTGGCGAAGATCGACGCCTGTTCCAAACAGCGCCCACTCATAGCAAGCCCATCGACCGCGCACCTCTTCATCATCGCGCCGTTCTTAGGAGGGATGAGTTTCGGCAACTTGTTCTCGACCCATCCGCCAACCGCGAAACGAATCGAGCGGTTGACCGGAAGGCCGGCAGAATTCGGGCAATAAGTTCTCAGTTCGGTTCTTAGTTCATCATTGCCCGATGTCATCCTGAGCGGAGTCGAAGGACCCCTGCCTCCAGCTCGGCGGCCGGGATTCACGAATTTGCGCATGACTCCAGTAACACCTTTTCCCGGCAACCCACATAGTAAAATTCAAACAATGTCCACTCCGGCAGCAAGTGCCGCGTCAAGCCGTGCGGTCCAACTGGAACAATCGCTCCGCCGCGTCATCCGCGGCAAAGACGACGTCCTCCGCCTCGCCCTGGTTTCCATCTTCGCCAAAGGCCACCTGCTGATCGAAGGCGTCCCCGGAGTCGGCAAGACCACGCTCGGCCAGGCCCTCGCCCGCGCCATCGACTGCACCTTTCAGCGCATCCAGTTCACCAGCGACATGCTGCCCTCCGACGTGCTGGGCATCTCGATCTACTCCGCCATCGAGCAGAAATTCGAATTCAAGCGCGGCCCGGTCTTCGCCAACGTCCTGTTAGCCGACGAAATCAACCGCACCACTCCGAAGACGCAGTCTGCCCTGCTCGAAGCCATGAACGAAGGCCAGGTCACTATCGATGCGCATTCCTATGCGCTGCCGCAGCCGTTCCTCGTCCTCGCCACGCAGAATCCCATCGAGCACCACGGCACTTACCCCTTGCCCGAGTCGCAACTCGATCGTTTCCTGATGCGCGTCCGCATGGGATACCCCGAAGGCAACGCCGAGCGCGAGATCCTGCGCGCCGAAGCCGGTGCCGCCCAACTCGAACATCTGCGCCCCGCGCTCAACGCTGCCGACGTAGTCGAAATCCAGCAAGCCGTAGCCCAAGTCCACGTGGATGAATCGCTAATCACTTACCTGCTGAACATAGTCGGCAAAACGCGCGAGTCCGAGTATCTATCCCTCGGAGTATCCCCCCGAGGCTCCCAAATGCTCTACCGCGCCGCCCAGGCGATGGCCTTCCTAGAAGGCCGCGATTACTGCACGCCCGAGGATTTCAAGCCGCTAGTAGTCTCCGTCTTCGCCCACCGAGTAGTAGTAAGTTCGCTCTACACGTCCACTCTGAAAAAGTCCGAGCAAGCCGAGCAAGTTCTTCGCGAGATCGTGGAGAGCGTGGCTGTTCCGGTATAGTCTCTTCGGTAAATGGATCATTTCGAAACTGCCCTGAAAGGGCACGGCTTAAACTCCCGTGGAAAACACGCAGGTTACTAATCTTGCGGTGCGTTAAATGCACAAGATGCAGAGGAATCACAGGCGGGTAGCACAAATGTTCTGCGCGGTCGCCTCCTCTATGCGCCTACTACCGAAGATCATCTGCCCGGCTTTTAATCAGGCCGTCGGTGCACGATGTTGCGAGCGTCCACGATACAAGCGGCTTGCATGTGACCTTGCCGAAAGGGCTCTAGCAGTCGAATCTCGAACTCTCCATAATTGGAGAATTCAAGGAGATTCAGATGTCGTAGGTTGCTAGGCAGCTTAGTGTCCTCGTCTCCGCTGCAAGCTCCGCCTCGACTGCATTGCAAATCTGCGGGGTCGCTGTAGATACCAAAGAGATGATGGGTACCTATCTGCCAAAGGCGCAAATTCGGATAACCGCCGTTGTAAACGTTCAAACGACCGCGGACGTGCAGTATGGACGCATCGTCGCTTCCTGATTTGCACGATTGGTTGATCGCTCCGTGGAGCGCCGTCGCACTCGCGAGAAGAACTGCGACCGAGAACGCAACAGACCTCATGATCTCGAAATGATAACCCATCCACGTTACTCGCCCGACGCCGGAGGCACCGCCGGCTGCAAACTCGACAACCGCGAGATCGTCGCCACCATCATTCCAGACAGGAACTGCATAGTAGCGACATCGTTGTTGTCGAACGCGTGCGGCGTCGACGACAGCACCTCGAACACTCCCAGCGTCCGCCGAAAATGTCGCAACGGTGCCACCAGAATCGAGCGCACGCCCATCCGCCGGCAAGTCGCCCAATCCACGCGCGGGTTCGACTCGGCGTCGTTGCACAGCAGCACTTCGCCGGTCCGCACGCATTCCGCCGACAGTCCACTATCGGTTTGCAGGCGGACCCCGATATCCGGAGCGGTGCGGCCCGTGCGCGCCCGGCAGACAATTTCATTGCCCCGGCGCAGCGCGATAGCCGCCCCCGTGGCGCCGGTTAAGGCTTGTGCTTTTTCCGCGATGATGCTGATGCCCGGCTCTAGATCGATCTCTCCCGCGTTGATCAGGGTATGCGGCACAGCGACGGGGCCATGATGGCGAGGCCGCATGCGATGGCGAGAGGAAAGAGTCGTCGCCGAGGGAAGCTGGAACTGATTCTCGCCGATCCGGTATTCGTCCTGATTTTCGCCAGCCTCCGCAACTTGTGGAACCGTGTGGAGCAG
>JBEKWX010000027.1:0-18451 GCA_049512675.1 Terriglobales bacterium
TCGCAGTCGTGGATAGAAGTGGAATCGGGCATGGTCGGGCCGGAGGCGAGCGCGTCGGGGGTATCGTCGGGCACGTCGGAGACGAGAATCGAAACCTGCTGAGCGGGATAGGCTGCCTGGGCGAGGCGTCCGCCCTTCACCGAGGAAAGATGTTTGCGGATGGCGTTGATCTCGGCGATGGGCGCTCCGGAGTGCACGAGCGTGCGGTAGGTGGCGGCGAGGTCAGACAGCGAGATCTCGTCGTCTTTCAAAGTGTCTTTCTTAGTAACGACGGGCTTTTCGACGATGGAAGAGCCGCCGCCGGAGATCATGAAGATCACGAGCGAAGCGGCGTTAAGAGAAATCAGCGATTTGAGGATGGCGTTGGCGGCGTGGATGGATTCGGCGGTAGGCGTGGGATGCCCGCCGCGAAAATAACGGAAACCGCGCACTTGGCTGGCTGGTTCGACGGACGACGCGACAATGCCTTCGAGTCCGCCGCCGACTTGGGCCTCGAGAGCGGCGGCCATGGTGTGCGCCGCCTTCCCAATGGAGACCACAAAGATGCGCTGATAGGAGTCGAGATTGTGCAGGTCGTCGCCGATGCGCAGGACACGGCGCTCGCAGTGCACGTTGCGGGTGAAGGCGCTTTCGATGGAGGCGTTTCTTAATGCGGAGGCGAATATCTCGCGGGCGACGTCGCGCATGCGGCGGAATTGCTGGTCGCGCGCGGGCGAGATCGGGGGCATGGTGGGGATTATAAAAGAAACGACCTTCGTTCTTGCTGGTCACCAGGTCGCTGTTCTTCGTTCGCTGTCAGTCAACGGCGAGCAGGGTCTCGCGGACCCAATCCTCGATAGCTAAGCGCATCTCCTTGAGTCTTCCTTCAAAGAAGTGACCTCCGGCTTCGATGCGGACCAGCCTCTTGGGGTCGGCGAAGGTGTTGACTAGCGCTTCAAGTTTGCCCCAGGGACCGAACTGATCGCGCGAGCCGCTGACGAAGAGTTTGGGCTTGACGCACTCGCGCAGGAACTCGAAATCGTAGATGCGGTCTTCGACCGGGACAGCGGGCAGGCCGAGGGCGATGAGCGCGCGGACCCGGTCATCGGAATACGCGGCGCGCAAGCCGACGGCAGCGCCGAAGGAAAAACCGGCGAAGATGACGGGCACAGTGAATTCGCTCTCGAGCCAGTCGAGGGCGGCGTGCACGTCTTCGGTTTCGCCGATGCCGTTAGCGTGCTCGCCGTCGCTGAGGCCGGTGCCGCGGAAGTTGAAGCGCAGCACGGGGAATCCGAAGCCGTTAAGGGCTTTCATAGCATGGAAGACGACTTTGTTGTGCAGCGTGCCACCGTAGAGCGGATGCGGATGGCACACCACGGCGGCGTGCGTCGCGGTAGGCGATCCGGCGTTGAGGAGAGCTTCCAGGCGTCCAGCGGGGCCGGGGAGGAACAGCGAACGGATGCTGGAGGTCTCGGGGAGCACGGAATCAGAGTACAACAGCGGCCAGTGGACAGTGGTCGGCGAATGGTCGGCGAATTTAGAGATTGCCGCACCATCTGCTCACGATTCACTATTCAGTATCCACTATCGACTGTTACTCTTTTCTTGCATGGACCTGTTTGCCCTTACCCGCCGGCTGATCGATATTGAATCCATTACTCCGAACGAAAGTGGGGTGGGAGATTTTCTTTGCGACGAGCTTCGGCGGCGCGGGTTGGAAGCTCGGAAAATACCGGTCGAAGGTGCGCGCGCGAACGTGTTGGCTACATGGCCGGGGCATTCGCGTCCGGAGGTTTTTTTCTCTACCCACATGGATACGGTGCCGCCGTTCATTGCATCGTCCGAAGACGACGGGCGCATTTACGGGCGCGGAGCGTGCGACGCCAAAGGGATTATTGCAGCCGAGATTCTGGCAGCAGAGAAGCTGCGCGGGGTGGGCATTTTCGTCGGGCTGCTGTTTCTGGTGGGCGAGGAGCGGGACTCGATCGGCGCGAGGGTCGCCAACCAGCAAGCGATGGGCGCGAGCTTCATGATTAACGGCGAGCCCACCGAAAACAAGCTGGCGCTGGCGAGCAAGGGTGCGCTGCAGGTGGAACTGGTGGCGCGCGGAAAGATGGCGCACTCGGCGTATCCGGAACTGGGTGAGTCGGCGATCGACAAGCTGGTGGAGGCGCTGCACCGGCTGCAAGCGATGAAACTTCCCGAAGGCGCCGACGTGGGCCCTTGCACAAAGAACGTCGGCTTAATTCAGGGCGGGCGCGCGCCGAATGTGGTTCCCGATTTCGCCAAGGCTAACCTTTTTTATCGCCTGGTCGGCCCGGCGGACGCGCTGCGTCGTGAGATTACAGAGACCGTCGGCGCGCTCGCCGAGGTTCGCTTCACACGCGAGACTCCGTTTCTGCGGTTGCGGACGCTGGACGGTCTGCCGACGATGGTCGCGGCCTTCACGACCGATGTCCCGTCCCTTTCGAACTGGGGCGAGCCGCTGCTGCTCGGTCCAGGCTCGATTCACGTGGCGCACACGGAAGGCGAGTTTGTGGAGAAAGCGCAGCTCCGGGAAGCGGTGGAGATTTATTGTTCGATGGCGAAGAGGCTGAGTTCTTAGCTGTCGGTTGTCAGCTCTCAGATATTGGCTTTTGGCCCCCAAGAACGCCACGTTCATAACTTTCGGGTTGCCCGTTATCCGACCTCAATGGGCGGCCAGCACCATGAGTATAATGATGACAGAGTTTCCGATCCCCGCGGCCTGAGAGATTTTTTGGCGGCGGGGGCGAGGGTCGCGCCGGTTTGACGTGGTGCGATTCGAGGGTGCGGATGGAAACGTCTGCACCTCCCGTGTTGGAAAGGAAACGCTCGCTGGGTCACTCCTCCGGGTTTTCTCCACACGAACAGATTCGGACGACGAGCAGCCCCTAAAGGGGGGGCTGATTTCGCAGAGCTTGCGGCATCGCCAAAGCGAGGCCCTGATGCGAAGCGGGGCATGAGTGAAGCCATACCCATTTCGAAGCGGTTCGGGAAACGGCTTGGACAGAGCTTCCCTAACGCTAAGGGCTAAGAGCCAAAAGCCAACAGCTAATTGCTAATGCCAGAGCTTTCTGACAATTTCGGGCGCTCGATTCACGACCTGCGAATATCGATTACCGACCGCTGCAACTACAAGTGTGTGTATTGCCGTACGGGGACGAACGGGGCGGCTTATGCGGAGCTTCCGTTCGACGATTATCTGCGAATGGCTCGCATCCTGGTTGGGCTTGGGATCACGAAGATTCGCCTGACCGGTGGCGAGCCTTTGCTGCGCAAAGGCATGGTGGAGTTTGTTCGTGACCTCGCCAAGCTGCGCACCGCACATGGCGGGAAGCCTGAAATTGCATTGACGACGAATGGCCATTTGCTGGCCGAGATCGCACGGCCGCTGAAAGACGCCGGACTCGACCGCGTGACGATCAGCATGGACGCGGTGGATCCGGATCGATTTGCGCGCATCACTCGCGTCCCGAATGGATACGAGAGCGTACTGGCGGGGGTGCGCGCATCGCGGCAGGCGGGGCTTGATCCGGTGAAAATCAATTGCGTGCTGCTGCGCGGCTTCAATGAAGATCAGATTATTCCGTTCGGGATGTTCGCGCGCACAGAGCAAGTGGTGGTGCGCTTCATTGAATTCATGCCGCTCGAGGAGGACCGAGTTTGGACTCCAGAGATTGTGGTTACGCTGGATGAGATCATCTCCCGCATGTCGGAGTATCTGCCGCTGGATGAGATCGCGCACACGAACAGCGAGACGGCGCGGCGCTATCGCTTCCGGGATGGCCTGGGCGAAATTGGAATTATTGCGCCGGTGTCACATCCCTTCTGCGGACACTGCAGCCGTATTCGCATCACCTCGGATGGCAAGCTGCGGACGTGTCTATTTTCTGTGTGGGATCACGATCTGCATGAGTTGATGCGGCGCGGCGCGACGGATGAGAAGCTCACGGAATTCATCGTGAACGTGGTGGAGAAAAAAGAAGAGCGGCACCACATCGGGGAGCCGGGATTTGTGCCGGCGTCGCGGACGATGGTGCATATTGGAGGGTAGAGGTTAGTCGTTGATCGCTACGCTCATAATGTTCTATTGTTTTCCCGGGCGCGAAACCCCGAGAGTGCATGTTGGAAGTGCAGGAGTCGATGCTCGAGGCGATTCTACGGGGCGGTTCGAACGCGGTAGACTGGATTTTACAGGTGACGTTTACAGGTATGAAACGTCGTCGAGCGTCAACTTTGGTAAACTATCGAAACGGCTCGCTGTAGGCGCGTAGCTCAGTTGGTTAGAGCGCTACCTTGACACGGTAGAGGTCTGGGGTTCGAGTCCCCACGTGCCTACCATATTTTTTTCAACGGTTTGGATCCGTCGCCCATTTGTCCAGTCCCGGTTTTTATCCATTCTTCAATCCGTTCTAGCAAATCCCCGTATAGCGCTCTTTGACCGAGTGCCCTCGCCTCGCGGGTCTAAAAGGCCATAGCCGGGGATGAATCTCAGTTCAAACAAGTTAAACGAGAAAAACAACTATTTCGGTTGTTCGACTCGCATGAACCATGGCTAAGATGGCGGGGACGGACGGGCAGAATCGGCAATAATGCTGGTTGTGAGCATTTTTCATCTGAAATTCACATCCATTTCAACTTCCCGTAACTGTGTGCATTATAGAGTTGCGGGCTATAGTTCCCCGCCTGAGGCGAGCCTGGTCTTTCACCCCTGCGCGGCGAATTCAGCACCGTCAAGTTTCTGATAGCGGGAAAAAACGTGGTTTCGCACGGTGGATACTCAAATGAACGTGAGCAGCCTGCCCATGAACATTCCTTTCTCCCCGCAGGTCAGTTCGACAAAAATCAACTGGAAAACGAGAACATTAGGTCTATTCACTGGAACACCAAGCCTGCTCGCAACCCTCTCGATCCTCGCCCCATCGTTCGTCTTAGCGACGATGCTCCAATTATCAGCTCAGAATGTTGTACTGACCGGCGCCATCGGCGGTCGCGTCACCGACCAGAGGGGAGCAGTTGTGCAGGGTGCGTCAGTTGTGGTGCAGAATCTCGCGACCGGCGTGCAACAAACTGGCAAGACAAACCACGACGGACTTTATCGGTTTCCGGAAGTCATGCCCGGAGCCTATTCGATTACCGCAAGTCTCAAAGGTTTTCGCGATGTCCAGGTTTTGGTGCGCGTGCTCGTAGGAAACACCACGTCGCAGGACGTCAAACTGCTGGTGGGAGCCAGCGCAGACACGGTAAAAGTAATCGGGACAACACCGCTGCTGCGGCCGCAGGACTCTTCCGCCAGCACGGTCATTGACCGTTCTCTTATCGAAGACTTGCCTCTCAACGGGCGAAAATACACCAACTTCATGATGCTCACGCCGAATACCAGCTACGACGGCGATACCGGTTTAGTGAGCATTGCCGGACAACAGGGCGGCGAGGATTCGGGATACGCCAACGGAAATGGCTCCACTTCGTTCACCGTCGATGGCTCCAATGCCACCAACAACTACTTCTCCGATATCGTGGGCCGTAATCGCATCCCGTATCTGTTTGGCGAAGATTCGATCCAGGAGTTTCAAGTCGCGGTCAGTCCATACACCGCCGTCTATGGCGGCGGAGCCGGTTTCGTGAACGCGATTACCCGGTCGGGTGGCAATGCGTTCCATGGGAGTGCGTTCTATTACAACCGCAACTCGGCGTTTGAGGCCAACGACGCGCTCGATAAAGCCGCCGGCAACCCGAAGCCGGAAGACGATTTGCAGCAATTCGGCGCCGCTGTCGGCGGCCCCTTCCTGCGCAACCGTCTATGGTTCTTCGCGGATTATGAACAGCAGCTGCACAACAATCCGATTGCCGTCATCAATCCGTCTTTGCAGACAAACCCTTCGAACTTGGGCGCCTTCGTGCTCGCTAATTTTTTCCCGGCGTCGGTAACCCAGGCCCCAGCCCTACCTCCGCCCAACGGACCTTTGCCGGTACCAAACCTCGATACTCAACCCCAGCTCCCCGGCGATCAGTATTACGGAATATACCTCCAGCAAATCTCGAACACCATCAACGCGCTCAACTCCAATTTCGGAATCAAATCCAGAAAGGGCAACGATTGGGTGATTACGCCCCGGCTGGACTATCAGGCCACGAATCGAGATGGCCTGTTTCTCACCCTCAATTTCAACCGGTTCAATTCCCCTGGAGGCGTCATCCTTGACCCAACGATCGGTAACTATGGCACGCAAACCCTGGCCAACGCGTACGTCCATACTTTCCAGGCCACTCTGGGATGGACCCACACATTCTCCTCCACCTTGCTGAACGAATTCCACGCCGGCACTTCGCAAGATGACGAAATCGCGACCCCAACCGGTTTGGCTGGGAACACGCCGACGGTGGTTCTCGATAATCCCGCAGCTTTCATCCTCGGCAACGCTCCTTTTTCGATCGGAAGAGTCTTCGAAAGACAGTATTCCTTGTCCGACCGTTTCGATTACGTGATCGGCAAGCACACCTTGCAATTCGGTTTCGATTTCAACCGCACTCGGGATGCGGACACCAACGATGGCGGCGCCGATCCGAACGAGGCTATCGATTTCGGGTCGCCGCTCGGCCTGTATGAATTCCCGAATCTGGAAGCCTTTGCTCTCGGAGAGTACATCAACTTCAGTCAGGCTGCGGGAAATCCGACCTTTTCTTTTGCCGTTCCTTACTACGGATTCTACGTGCAGGACACGTTTCGCGCGCTGCCAAAGTTGACCCTCGAAATGGGCTTGCGCGAGGACTTCCAGGTCTACCCGCAGCCGGCAGAAAATCCGGTGTTCCCGCTCACCGGCCAGTATCCCAACCAGTTTCGACGCTTGGCCCCGCGCTTCGGATTTGCCTGGCAGCCCGCTTCTAAGACGGTAGTGCGCGGAGGCTTCGGCATGTTCTATACCAACATGAACGGGCTGAACTACCGCAACGCGGTGATCTCGAACGGGCTGGCTTCGCAGCAGGAGGAGGCAAGTTCCACTTACGGTTTATCCACAGGTTTCCCGAACCAACAGGTGCCAACCTTCCCGAATATTCTCCCCGCCAGTTCCCCCCTGTTCGGGGCTTCCTCGGACATTTCCCTGGTTTCTGCGCAGTTCCGCGTGCCTTATATCGAGCAGGCAAGCTTGCAGATTGAGCGCGAGATTTTCGAGAACACCACCTTAACCCTCGGCACCATGTGGAATCACGGCGTGCACATAATTTCCGGCAGCGCCTATGACGCGAACCTCGAACCACTGCAAGGCAAAACGACCTACACCTTCTGTCCTCCTGGCGCGCTTGCGCCGTCCTCCTGCAACGGCAGGACGGTCACCCTGCCGACCATGGATAGCGGTCTGCTCCAGCTCCAGGACGGCCGCATCAGTTCCGCCTTCGGCCAGATCCAGGAGCTCATCAGCCCGGCGCAAAACTATTACAACTCTTTGTTCGTGCAGGTACAGCATCGCTTGTCACATGGCTTTTCGCTGCAATTTGGCTACACCTACGCCAAGAGCATCATGCTCGATGGCATGGACTTCAACAATCAGTTCGACTTCAGCAACACCCATGCCCCCTCGCTGTTAGATCAGCGGCACCGCATTACCTTCGCGGCCGTCTATCGCCCTCGCCTCGATCAACTAACCGCGTCCGATGCCGGACGCAAATTCCTCTCCGGATGGACCCTGAGCAGCGTCATGGAGTTCTCTTCCGGCCGTCCCTACGCGGGTTTGTTGAGTACCGCGTGCACCAGTCTCGTCGGTCCGGGTACTCAATTCGCCAATGCGTTCCAGAATTGCGGCCCGATCGCTCCCGGCAACCCGCCGGGCGACAATAACCTGAACGACACCGCCTACAACCAGGACACCGCGGCCACCGCCGGCGGCATCAACGGCGCCGGACCCACGCCCGGCATCGGCTTGAATTCCTTTTACGGCCCCTGGCTGGAGCGAATTGACCTTGGCTTGGCCCGTAGTTTCGAGATCCGCGAAGGCAAGGAACTTCAATTTCAGGCGCAAGCCTTCAATCTGTTCAACCACGCCAATTACTACGTGCAGAACGGCGACGGGATCAATCAGTTGCAATACAACCCCGTCGGGACCAACTGCGGTGACGGCATGTCAACGAACCAGCAATGCTATCTGGTGCCCAATTCGGGCCCAGGCAATTTCGGGACCCTACAGGAAATCAGCCCCAACGGACTTCCCAGGGTATTGCAGTTTTCCGTGAGATTCACGTTCTAGGCTGGCTAGTCATGAGAATTCTGGTCATCGAAGATGAAGCCAAGACCGCCAAGTTCCTGAAGAAGGGACTCGGGGAGGCAGGTTTCGTCGTCGATGTCGCCGGAGATGGATTGGATGGGTTGCACCTTGCGCAGGAATTGCAGTTCGATCTCGTCATTCTCGACGTGATGCTCCCAGGGCTGGATGGCTGGCAGGTTCTCACTTGCTTGCGCCAGGAAGGCCGGCATGCGCTAGTGCTTTTTCTGACCGCTCGCGATGCCGTACACGAGCGCGTACGAGGGTTCGAACTGGGCGCGGACGATTACCTGGTAAAACCGTTCGCCTTTTCCGAATTGCTGGCACGTGTGCGATCGCTGCTGCGCCGTGGGCCTCCGCGCGCGCAAGAGGCCCTTCGCTTGGCCGACCTTGAGATCGACTTGTTGCGCCACCGTGCCACGCGCGCCGGTCAGCGGTTGGAGCTGACTTCCAAAGAGTTCCTTCTTTTGTCCCTGCTGGCGCGGCGCGCAGGCGAGGTGCTATCGCGAACCCTGATCGCCGAAGCGGTCTGGGACATGAACTTCGACAGCGACACCAATGTCGTGGACGTTAATGTGCGCAGGCTGCGCAGCAAGGTGGACGATCCTTTCCCGGCCAAATTGATCCATACCGTTCGAGGCGCCGGCTATGTCCTGGAATCCGATTAGTAGCCTCGTGCCGGTCCCCCGCCTGTGGGGAACTTTGGCCTTCCGGTTAATGGCCGGCTACGCGCTGGCCGGCTTGTTTCTGGTGTTCTTCGCCACAGCCAGTCTTTATTTAGTGCTGGTGAGCGAGCTAGAGAAAAGCACCGATTTGTTCCTCGCGGACAAAGTGCACGTTCTCCAAACTATGTTGCGGGAGAGACCCGACGACCAGGACGCTCTGCGGGAGGAAATTGAGCTGGAATCGGCTGCGCGGCGATACGAGCAATTCTATATTCGCCTGCTGGATGAACGAAACACACCACTGTTGATGACGCCAGGCATGGCCGATCAATTGGACCTGGTGCAATTAGCCAGTCAAACCCAAAGCCGCCCTGATCGCACCATTCGGATGAAGGGCAGGGACGGCCAAACCTTTCGCGTGACCAGCGCGTCGGCGCCGGTCAGTTCTCTTGCAACTCAAACTGACACCATCCAGATTGCGATTGATGTCTCGCAAAAAAAGAAGTTGCTGGCGCGCTATCGGTTTTGGTTCTGGGCCATTCTGCTGTCGACCTTCGCCATTTTTCCATTGGTGGGGTACCAGATTGCACGGCACGGCATTCGCCCGGTGGAGGAAATGGCAACGACCGCGCGCCACATCAGCTCGACGAACCTGCGGGAACGCATTCTTCCGGAAGGATATCCCTTCGAGCTGGCATCCCTGGCCAGTACCTTCAACCAAATGCTGGACCGCCTGGAAGAGTCCTTCGACCGCATCTCGAGATTCTCGGCGGATATTGCGCACGACCTGCGCACGCCGGTGAATAACATTCGCGGCGAAGCAGAAGTTGCCTTGGCCCGCGCCCGAAGCGCCAACGAATATCGCGATGTGATCGAGTCCTGCCTCGAAGAAGCCGTGCGACTATCGGATCTCATCGGCGACCTCCTATTTCTGGCACGTGCGGAGAGCCCATTGGCCCATTTGCACCGCGAGCGGGTGGATCTGGGCGAATTGCTGGGCGGTGTGCGGGAATATTACGAAGCCTCGGCTGCGGTCGGCGGAGTCTCGCTCACCACTACTGTCGGCGACGAACCGGTCATTGCCGAAGTGGACCGCACGCTCTTGCAGAGGGCGGTGGGCAACCTGGTCTCGAATGCCTTGGCCCACACGCCACCCGGCGGAGCAGTCGTGTTGGGGACGAACACCGACGTTTCGAACACGGATCTTTCGAACAAGGATTTTTCCACGATTCGCATCGAAGTCTCCGATACCGGCGTCGGCATTCCAGCGGAAGCCCTGCCCAGGGTTTTTGATCGCTTCTTCCGTGTCGATTCGTCGCGTTCCCAGGGTTCGGGGGGCACTGGCCTAGGGCTGGCGATCGTTCAGAGTATTGCGCTGCTTCACGGCGGTAAGGTGGAGATTTCGAGCCAACCGGGACAGGGAACGCGGGTCACGCTCCACATGCCGGCCCCCTGCGCAAGATGACAAAAATGTAATCTCCACGTCATGCTGGCGTCTTCCTCACGCCGCTAGACTGGCGGCGTTGGTTCGCACTTCCGGGTGCTGCCAGGCTTGTTTCGAAATGAGGAGAGAAGGTATGACAGCTTCGATGAAGTCACTTTCTAGCACGCTGCTAGTCTTCGCCGCGATCGCCGCTTTACCAGTAGTCGGTCGGGCACAGACCCCACCTACCCCCGTCACGCCGATCCAGCACGTGATCGTTGTCTTCGGTGAGAACCGCAGCTTCGATCACGTCTTCGGAACCTATGTTCCCCGAGCAGGCCAAACCGTACACAACTTGCTTTCCGAAGGCATTGTCAATGCCGATGGCACCCCTGGCAAAAACTTCAAAAAAGCCCACCAGTATGACGCCTTGAACCTCATAACCTATGAAATCAATCCAGCCGGCAAGGCGCTCTTCGACATCCTTCCGCCTCCGCTCGCCGGGGGAGACCAATCCTGCAGCGATAAATACGGTGAGCCGTTCTGTACCGAGTCAATAGCGGTGGCTGCGGAACCGAATCTGCCGCCAGCTTATCAAGGCTTCCTGATCACGGGCGCGACAGGCATACCGACGAAAAGCTATGACACCCGTATCACCAACGATCTGACCCTGCCCCCGGGTCCATTCCAGCTCACCAACGGAACGACGATGCTATACGACGATTACGCGGCCAGCCCGATACATCGCTTCTATCACATGTGGCAGCAAACGGACTGTACCTACACTCCTAAGGGCGCCACTCTCAACACCTGCAAGAATGACCTGTTCCCGTGGGTCGAAACGACCGCTGGCGATTCGAACGGGAATCCGCAGCCGACTGGGTTCAGCACCACTGGCGAGGGTTCACTCACCACCGGCGAGGGTTCAACTTCGATGGGCTTTTATAACGTGGCTCAGGGCGACGTCCCCTACCTGACTGAGCTGGCCCGGCAATATACTCTCCTGGACAACATGCACCAGAGCGTAATGGGCGGAACTGGCGCGAATCACATCGCGTTGGGCTATGGCGACGCGATGGCGTACACCAATGGCAAAGGAAGTATTGCAACGCCTCCTCTCAACCAGGTCGAAAATCCCAATCCGCAGCCCGGTACCAACAACTACTACACCCAGGACGGCTACGGTGGCGCGCTCGGCGGCGGCAGCTATACCAATTGTTCCCAAGAGTCGCAGCCTGGAGTAAAACCCATCGTCACTTATTTGGGTAAGCTGGGCATTAATCCCAACTGCGACGATGGCAACTATTACCTGCTGAACAATTACGATCCTGGCTACAACGGCGACGGCACGCTCGAGACGTTCTCTCCGTTCACGATTCCGGGCACGACTCAGCGGCACATCGGTGATGTGCTGGGCGACGCGGGACTTACCTATACCTTCTTCGGCGAGCAATGGAACCTCTACCTCACCGACCTGGCGGGTCAAAATCCGATCGACGCCTACTGCAACATCTGCAATGTGTTTCAGTATGCGACCGACGTCATGGCCAATGGTCCGATCGGCAGTCCTGAACAAGTCGCCACGATTAAGGCCCACATCCAGGATCTGGCGGGAGACCCTGCCACCTACCCCGACGCGTTCTTCAACCAGGTTGCGGCGGGCACCCTTCCGAACGTCTCCATAATTCAGCCGAGCGGATTCACCGATGGCCATCCTGCATCTTCCAAGATCGACTTGTGGGAAGGCATCGTGAATAACATCGTCACTTCGGTGCAGAACTCATCGCTGTGGAGTAGCACCGCCATCATCCTGATTTTCGATGAAGGCGGCGGCTACTATGACTCCGGCTACATCCAGCCGCTAGACTATTTCGGCGATGGCACGCGCATGCCGAGCCTGATTGTTTCTCCATACACCACCGGCGGAAACGTCTACCACGGTTATGCGGATCACGTGTCGATCGACAAGTTCATCGAAGCAAACTGGAACTTGCCGCCGATTTCGTTCCGCAGCCGCGACAATCTGCCAAATCCAACGTATGCGGCCGGCAGTCGTTACGTGCCGACCAATGGCCCGGCACTTGACGATCTGATGGGCGCCTTCACCTTCCCCGCACCGGCAGTGGCCAAGAAAGTGGCCAAGAAGTAATTTCTGGGAGCGCCGAGTGGAGTAAAAACGAAACCACGGCCGGTCCGACGCGGAGGGCGTCGGGCCGGTCTTCACTCTCAGCCGTTTAATTTGATATTGATTTCACTTACTTATGAACCAACGCAGATGGATTAAACCGATTCTCTCCTCGCTGCTCGCTTTCGCTACATTGTTCGCTGCTGGCGGGCAGGCAAGTTCCAGTGATCAGCCTCCAGTTGATCAGCCTCCAGCGCCAAAGAGTGCCAAGCTCAAGCCCGTCAAGATTGCAGGGAAATGGAGTATTGCGTGGGACGTGCGCTTTGGAACCGTCCGTGCAATTCTTGATCTGAAGCAACATGCGGACCAGGTCACCGGCACATTCGAGGAGTACGGAAAGACCTACCCGTTTACGGGAAGCCTTCAGGGTCAGGCCATCACCTTCGATATTCCCTTCACAGGTCCCAAGCCCTACACCATCGAGTTCAAAGGGACTGTTGATCGCGAGAAGAGGATGACCGGCACGTCTGGATTGCAAGGTGGAGGACATGTTTTCTTGGGACATGCTAACGAAGTCCAGGAGCCGGAACGGCCCTGGACAGCAACAAAAGGCTTAAAAAACGGCCCGATTACTGGCACTGGTCTTCCGGGGAAGCCTCCAAAAGATGACGATGACTAACAACCGCTGGCCTTGCACGAAGCACCACATAAATGAGTCTGGTGAGAGCTCCCGGCAGCAAGTGCAAGGCTAGGCTGCGCCCCCTATTTTTCCCGGAGCAGGACCCGGAAATGTTGTGGGTGCGGGCGACGGCGAGAGCTTTCCCATCCGGCGACCACTGAAATTGGGCGATATTTTCCGAGGTGAAGTTCGTGATCTGATGTCCGGGCGAGCCGTCAAGGGGCTGCACAAAAATGTTATCCACGCCCTGATCACGAATAATGTACGCCACCGATTTCCCGTCGGGAGTGAAGGTCACGGCGTTGGTGAAGGCAGCGCCGGAGATGGCGAGGCGAGGATCGGGCTGAATCAGGCGGGGGGACGATTGCGAATTTGCGTCAAGGCTAACCAATGCCAGCTTGCTCACGACTCCCTGTGAGTTGTCGGGGGTGTTTATATCCGCGTTGAAAGCCAGCCACTTTCCATCTGGCGAATGGCCACGCCCGCGCCCAGTCCGTACATGCCCGGAACATCGCTCGAGGGAACAGGTTCCGGTTCTCCACCTTCCAAACGTACTCTCATCAACGGGTGCTCCGCTCTCCCGCGATAGTAGTAAACCGATTTCCCATCCGGAGAGCACGCAGGACGATAGTCGAAAGTTCCTTTGGTGAGTTGCGTTGGGTTGGAGCCGTCGGCATTGGCTCGCCAGATCCCCGTGTGGTTTGTGCCCCCGTGGAAAGCCCAGGCGAGAACCAGGTAGCGATCTCCGCAGCGCGCCATGTCCACAATCCAGGAGTTTGGATCGTTGAGGATCGTGGTGGGCTGTCCTCCATCGACGTTGATCCTTCGGATACTTTGCCCGTCGGAAACAAACAGCTTTCCATCGGCCGTCCAGGCGACGGACCCCACATCCTGGGCTTGCGCCATAGGTTCGACGGGAACATTCGTCTGCGTCCCCGCGCCGGGAAGCAGATTTAGACTGCGAGTGATTCTTACCTGAACGGTGGCGGCGGTCTTACCGTCCGCGGAAAGCGTCAGCGTCGAGTAGCCGTTTGTATCCCGGGTGACAGGCTGGATTTGTCCGCCAGCGCGGGAAATCAGGCCGATTTGCGAGCGGAGATAATTAGGCCCCTTTTCCGCGTACATGGCAAGAAGCCAGGGAAACGCGAATGGAGCTTCGCACAACGGGACCTGCGGAGATCCAAGGCAGATTTCAATCCGCAACAAGATTGCCTGAATTCAACCGCTGGCGTAACATTCATGTTCCGATGGCTGATTCCTCCTCTATTCTCGGCCGCACCATTTCCCACTACACCGTCGTCGACAAACTCGGCGGTGGTGGCATGGGTGTCGTTTATAAGGCCAAGGATGGGCGCCTCGGCCGGAATGTCGCACTGAAGTTTCTTCCCGACGATATTTCCCACGATCCGCAGGCGATTGAGCGGTTCCGCCGTGAAGCGCGGGCCGCCTCCGCGCTGAATCATCCTAATATCTGCACGATTTACGACATCGGCGAGTTTGAAGGTCGGCCGTTTATTGCCATGGAACTGCTCGAGGGCCAGACCCTCAAGCACCGGATTGACGGGAAGCCCATCGAGATCTCGGAACTCCTGGAGATCGGCATCCAAATCGCGAACGGCCTCGATGCGGCGCATGCCAAGGGCATCGTCCACCGCGACATCAAGCCCGCAAATATCTTTCTGGTCGAACGCGGCCAGGCGAAAATTCTCGATTTTGGCTTGGCGAAGGTTACCCCTGCGCTCCGGCCCGCCGTCGAGGAGACCGTGGGCGCCACGTCCATGCCCACGCAGACGCACGCGCTCAACGATGACCAAATGACCAGTCCGGGCAGTTCGATGGGAACGGTTGCCTACATGTCGCCCGAACAGGCGCGTGGCGAGGCACTGGACGCGCGCTCCGATCTCTTTTCGCTCGGTGCCGTGCTCTACGAGATGGCCACCGGCTCGGTTCCGTTCTCTGGCGCAACCGCCGCGGTCATCTTCGACGGCATCCTTCATTCCTTACCGCCGCCCGCGAAGGAGCTCAACCCGCGCCTGCCCCTGGCATTCGAGAGCATTCTCAGTAAGGCGCTGGAGAAGGACTGTGACCTGCGCTGCCAAACGGCCGCCGAACTCCGCGCCGACCTGAAGCGGCTCAAGCGGGACATCGAGTCCAGCCGCCGGCCCGCCGCGGAAAAAGGCGTTACGGGGTCCGGTGCGCATTCAACTCCAACCCAGCAGAAATCAGTCGCTGTGCTTTACTTCGAAAACCAGAGTGGCGCGAAAGAGGACGAATATTTCCGCGACGGAATTACCGAAGACATTGTCACCGAGCTTTCCAAGATCGCCCAACTCGAAATCTTTCCCCGTTCGGAAATGCTCGCCTTCCGGGACAAGCCGGTGACAGCGCAACAGGTGAGCCAGAAGCTCGGCGCCGCCTATGTGCTCGAAGGTTCCATCCGCCGCGCCGGCAACCGCGTGCGCATCACTGCACAGCTCGTCGAGGCCTCTACGCGGCATTCCGTCTGGGCTGAGCGCTACGACCGGCAACTTGAGGACGTCTTCGCCATCCAGGAAGAAATCGCGCGGAGCATCGCGCAAGCCCTACGCATCACGCTTACGCCGCAGGAAGAAAAGACCATCGCGCGGAAGCCGACGGAAAATCCGCAGGCCTACGACTTTTACCTTCGCGGAAAAAGCTACACCCGCCGCGAAAATCTGGACTATGCCCTGCAGATGTTTGAGCAGGCCATCCAGCTCGACCCGAATTTTGCCCTGGCGCACGCGGGCATCGCGCACCTCTGCGGGCTCAGCTACGAAATCTTCGAGAAGAACCAGAAATGGATTGAGCGCGGCCTAGCTGCCTGCGACCGCGCGACCGCCCTTGCGCCCGACCTGCCCGAGGTGCTCGTCGCGCGCGCCCGCATCTGTTACGCGCAGAAAAAACATGACGAAGCGGCGCTGCTCGCCCAGCGCGCCATCGAACGCAAGCCCGACTGTGAAGGTTCCTGGAACATTCTTGGCCGGGCCTATTTCGCCTCCGGCCGTTTCGAGAAAGCTGCGGCCCTCACTGCGCGCGCCATCGAATGCAACGGCGACGATTACAATACGTACATCCCCTATCGTCAGTCTCTCGAGCGGCTGGGGCGGAGAAATGAAGCCAACGACATCCGCGAGCGCATGACCGAGGTGCTCCGCCAGCAACTGGAGCGCGTGCCCGAAGACGTGCGCGCCCGGATTTTGCTCGCTACCAGTCTCGCTCATCGCGGCCAGGATACGGATGAGGCCATTCGTCACCTGCAGACCGCCGTCGCCCTTCGTCCCGACGATCCCAGCACGCTTTACAACGCCGCCTGCACCTACGGTGTACTGGGGAAAAAGCCAGAAGCCCTCGAGACAGTTAAGAAGTCCTTCGCTTCCGGGTATAACAACACGAGTTGGGCAGCCAACGATTCCGATCTCGAATGCCTGCGCGACGACCCTGAATTCCGAAACTCGTTGGTCTCGACGACCGCGCAGCGTCCTAAGAGTCTTTTGTCAACACTCCGGTAGTGACCGGCTACGAGGAGGTTCCTAGCTGGATGTGGAAACGGCGAAGTATTTGGTGCTCGTCACGGAACGCGTTGTAATTAATTCAGCAATAATTTCAGCTCCACGTCGGTTATCTACGGTCGGCAAAAAATGTGATATGTTGTGTCGGCAAAGACACCGTGCGTCCATTTCCATGACGTCTGAAAGGAATGAGTTCATGTCAAGCGGCTTCCATCTCCTTCTGCGGCGTACCGTGAGCAATCAAACAGCTTTTCTTCTCGCAATCCTTGGCATTCTGCTCGGGTTCCAGGTCGGTCTGTCAGCGCAAACGACGGCCTCAACCGGCAGCATCCAAGGTACGGTTACCGACCCTAGTGGCGCGGTCGTCGGCGGCGCGAAAGTCACAATTAATAACAAATCCAACGGGCGTCTGATCACCGTGACTACGACCTCGGCCGGCGCCTACACTTCGGGAGCGCTCACCCCCGGAGATTACACAATCCGCGTCGAGGCCTCGGGCTTCAAGACGACTGAGATCCCTGTGACCGTGCAAGTGGGAGTCACCGCGTCGGGCAATGCCAGGCTGCAGGTCGGGCAAGCGAACCAGTTGGTAGAGGTGCAAGCCTCCGCCATTGCCGTCAACACCGAGCAGGCGACGATACAAGGAGTCCTGACCACGCAACAGATCGAGAACCTGCCGATCAATGGCCGAAACTTTCTTGATCTGGCACAACTCGAGCCCGGAGTGCAGATTCAGGACGGCGGAAACTTCGATCCCACCAAGAATGGATTCTCGTCCATATCGTTTGGCGGACGCTTCGGGCGTACCGCCCGCATTGAAGTGGATGGCCTGGACATCAGCGACGAAACCGTGGGTACGACTACGCAAAACGTTCCCGAGGGCGCCATCCAGGAATTCCAGATCCAGCAGTCTTCACTCGATCTCTCCACGGAATTGACCTCGTCCGGTTCCGTCAACGTGACCACGAAGTCGGGAACCAACGGATACCACGGCTCGGGTTACTACGCTTTCCGCGATCAGTCGCTCAACGCGGCCCTGCCCGGCGGAAGCACTAATTATTTTCAGCGCAACCAATACGGTGGGAACTTCGGTGGGCCCATCATCAAGGACAAGGTCTTCTTCTTCCTCGACGCGGAACGCACCAAGCAAGACTTGCTCGATCCCGTGATACCCGGTCCGCCCTTTGACACACAAATAGTCGGGCAGAGCTTCGATTCCCCTTTCCGCGAAGCCGAAGGACTAGCGCGGCTCGACTGGCAGATTACCAACAATTACAAGGTGTTTTACCGTTTTTCCTACGACCAGAATCATAGTGTGCTCGCGATTATTCCCAACTCGTTTCAGCCCTTCGGCAACGTGAACCACACGCCGGTGCAGGCGGTGGGACTGGACTTTATCACCGGCGGGTTCACCCACAGTATTCGTTTCGGTTACACCAAGTTCCGCAACGGCATTGTCGATGCAGTTGCGGGATCGCCGATCTACAACCCGTTGCCCGGTATCGAACTTGCCATCGGCAGCGATGCCGATTGCCTGACTCCGGGCGTCGACCCTTTCTGCTCCGGACCAAGCTTCCTGGCGCCCCAGCAAACTTACCAGTCCGACCATCAATTCAAGTATGACGGCAGCAAAGCCGTGGGTAAGCACATTCTCCGCTACGGCGGCGGTCTGAATCACATTTTTGGCGGCGGCTTTGCCAGTTTCCTGGCGCTGGGACCCGCGGTCAATGCCGGCGTGGGCGACTGCAACGCAACCTGCTTATCGCTTCCC
>JBEKWX010000028.1:0-18313 GCA_049512675.1 Terriglobales bacterium
GAAATGCTGATGGTGAAAACGGTGAAGCCGATTTCTTGCGCGCCCTTCAACGCCGCGGCAAAGGGCTCCATGCCGTTTTCCAGATGGCGCGCGATATTTTCCATCACCACGATGGCATCATCAACCACAAATCCGGTGGCAATCGTCATGGCCATCAGCGAGAGGTTATCCAGGCTATATCCGAACAGATACATCACGGCGAACGTACCGACCAGCGAGACCGGCACCGCGACCGCGGGAATGAGCGTGGCGCGGCCGTTGCGCAGGAAGACAAACACCACGAGAATGACCAGGCCGACGGAAATAAGCAGCGTCCTCTCCACGTCACTGACCGAGGCGCGGATGGTGATGGTGCGATCTAGGACGATGGTGGTCTCGATACCCAGCGGAATGGTTGCCTGGATAGACGGGAGTTGCGCGCGGATACGGTCGACCGTGTCAATGATGTTGGCGCCGGGCTGGCGGAAGATGATGATCGTAACCGCGCGCTTGGCGTTCAGATAGCCCGCTGCGCGGACGTTAGCCACAGAGTCCGTCACCTCCGCGACATCGGACAGGTGGACCGCTGCGCCGTTCTTATAACCGACGACGAGCGGCTTATAGTCTTCCGCGTGCGAGATCTGGTCGTTGGCCAGGATGTCCGCGGTCACCACGCCATCGGTGATTTGGCCTTTGGCCAGGTCGGCGTTCTGCAGGCTCAGCACGGACTGCAAATTCGCGAGGCTAAGTCCATAGCTGGCCAATTGCGTGGGATTTGCGTCCACACGCACCGACGGCAACGCGCCACCTCCGACACTAACCTGCCCTACTCCCTGTATCTGCGACAACTTCTGCTGTATGACGGTGGAGGCTTCGTCATACAACTTATCGGGACCGTATTTGTCGGATGTAAGGCCGAGGATCAGGATCGGCGAATCGGCGGGATTGACCTTGCGATAAGTCGGATTAGCCGGCAGGTTGGCGGGCAGATAGGTTCGCGCCGCATTGATGGCGGCTTCCACATCGCGCGCCGCGCCGTCAATATCGCGGCTGAGGTCAAACTGAATGGTGATCGATGTGTTGCCGAGCGAACTGGCGGAGGTCATCTCCGTCACTCCCGCAATGTGGCCGAACTGCCGCTCCAGGGGAGTGGCGACGGACGACGCCATAATGTCGGCGCTGGCTCCAGGCAAGCTGCCACTGACTGAAATCGTCGGGAAGTCGACTTGCGGCAGGGGCGACACGGGCAGCACCTCAAATGCAATCGCCCCGGCAAGGGCAACCGCCACCGTGAGCAAGGTCGTAGCCACCGGCCGTTGAATGAAGGGTGCGGAGATGTTCATGCCGGCCCTGCCAGTTCTCCGCCCCCGGTCTTCGGCTCGTTCGATGGCTCGTTCGACGGCTGGCTCGATGGCTGGTTCGATTTGTGCGCAAAGCGCTGCGCCAGATTGTCAAAAAAGATGTAGATGACGGGCGTGGTGTAAAGCGTGAGCGCCTGGCTGAGCAGCAGTCCGCCGACCATGGCGATGCCCAGCGGCCGGCGCAACTCGGAACCGAAACCAGTGCCGAGCGCCAGCGGCAGCCCCGCCAGCAGCGCGGCCATGGTGGTCATCATAATGGGGCGGAAGCGGAGCAGACAGGCGTCGTAAATCGCGTCCGTCGCGTTCTTTCCGTGCTTGCGCTCGCCTTCCAGCGCGAAGTCGACCATCATGATGCCGTTCTTTTTCACGATGCCGATCAGCAGCACAATGCCGATGATCGCGACCACGCTTAAATCCTGGCGAAAGAGAATCAGCGCGAGAAAAGCGCCCACGCCCGCTGATGGCAGCGTTGACAGAATCGTAATCGGGTGGATGAAGCTCTCGTACAAAACTCCCAGCACGATGTACACCGTGACCAGCGCGGCCAGAATGAGCAACGGCTCATTGGACAGTGAATTCGTGAAGGATGCCGCTGTACCTTGAAAACCGGCCTGCAGGCTGGGCGGCATGTGCATGTCCTTCTGCACTTTGTCGACCGCCGTAATGGCCTCGCCGAGAGCGGCATTCGGCGCGAGATTGAACGATACGGTGATGGCCGGGAATTGACCCTGGTGGTTAATGGAGAGCGCCTCGGTCGTCTTCTCGAAGTGCGCGAAAGCGCTCAGCGGCACGGCATTGCTGGTGGCCGAACTGGTGACGCCGGCGGAGTTTGCTCCCGTGCTCGACGTCGAGGAGGCGCTCGGGGAAAGAGCGTTCAGAGGAGGAGCAAGGGTATTTGCCGCTGGAGTGTACAGTGCTGAAGTCGTCAGCGCATTGGACCCGGCGGAGGATGATCCGGACGAAGCGAATGAGGAAGCGGCTCCGGCACCGCTGGCTCCGGCAGAAGCATTGGCCTGGATGTAGATATGGTTCAGCTTGTCGGGGTCGAGCTGAAACTGCGGCTGACTTTCGAGAACAACGTGGTACTGATTCACCTGCGTATACATCGTGCTGATCTGCCGCTGACCGAAGGCGTCATAGAGCGTGTTATCGATGGTCGTAGGCGCGATACCCAGTCGCGAGGCGGTGACCCGGTCGATCACCAGAGATACAGCGAGCCCTCCCGTTTGCTGGTCGGTGGCGACATCTTCCAGTTCCTGCAACTGCTTC
The DNA here is from genome assembly GCA_049512675.1 of Terriglobales bacterium. Taxonomy (GTDB): domain Bacteria; phylum Acidobacteriota; class Terriglobia; order Terriglobales; family Acidobacteriaceae; genus Acidiflorens. The sequence continues at coordinate 2,610 of JBEKWX010000028.1, forward strand.
AGGCGATCGACGAAACGGTTGGTCCAGTCGTTGAGTTCGTTGGCATCGGGGTCTTCGAGGGTGTACTGATATTGCGTTCGGCTCACCCGGTCATCCACGGTAATGTTCTGCACTGGTTCCATAAACAGCTGGATTCCCTGAACCCGGTTCACTCTGGAGTTGAGCCTGCGGATCAGGTCTGACGCACTGATCTTGCGCTGGTCGAGCGGCTTCAAATTGATCGACATCCTGCCGCTGTTCGTCGTTGTATTCGTGCCATCGGCGCCGATAAACGACGAGAGGCTTTCCACCGCCGGGTCATCCAGAACTGCCTTTGCCAGCTCCAGTTGCTTCTTTGCCATGGCCTTTGAGCCAATCGTCTGCGGCGCCTGCGATATGCCCTGGATGACGCCTGTGTCTTGCACCGGGAAAAATCCCTTGGGGATGATGATGTAAAGGAAAACCGTGAGCAGCAGTGTGGCCACCGCGACCAACAGGGTCGTTGTTTGGTAGCGAAGAACAAACTTCAGCGTCCGGCCATAGAACGCGATCATTCCCTCGAAAGCACGCTCTGAGGCTTGATAGATGCGCCCCTGCTGCTCCTTTGGCCGATGCCGCAGGATTCGCGCGCTCATCATGGGGGTGAGCGTAAGGGAAACCACTGCCGAAACTATGATGGTGACGGCCAGGGTCACGGCAAACTCGCGGAACAGGCGCCCTACCACGTCACCCATGAATAAGAGCGGAATCAGCACGGCAATGAGGGACACGGTCAGCGAGAGAATGGTGAAGCCAATTTGCTCCGCGCCCTTGAGCGCCGCTTCCATGGGTGGATCGCCCGCTTCGATGTAGCGCGCGATGTTTTCGATCATCACGATGGCATCGTCCACCACGAAGCCGGTGGAAATGGTCAGCGCCATCAGTGATAAGTTATCCAGGCTGTAACCCAGGATGTACATGGCCGCGAAAGTGCCGATCAGTGACAGCGGCACCGCCACGCTCGGGATAATGGTGGCGTAGAGACTGCGCAGAAAGAGGAAGATGACGAGCACAACCAGTCCGACCGTCAACAGCAATTCGAACTCAACGTCGGAAACCGATGCCTCGATGGCGGTTGTGAGATCGGTCAGCGTGGTTACCTGAATGCCCGTGGGCAGATTCGCCTCAAGCTGCGGCATGAGTTGCTTGATGCTCTTGACTACGCGGATGGTGTTGGCGCCGGGCTGGCGTTGCACGTTCACGATGACCGCGGGGGTCTGGTTCATCCAAGCGGCCAGATTATTGTTCTCCACACCATTCACGATGCCAGCTACGTCGGGCAGCATCACCGGCGCACCGTTACGGTACGCAACTACAACTTTCCGGTAGTCGTCGCTGGTGACCAGCTGATCGTTGGCGTCGATCTGGTAATCCTGGCGCGGCCCATCGAAGTTCCCTTTGGCGGCGTTCACGCTGGCTTGGGACAGCGCAGCGCGCAGGTTCTCGAGGTCGATGCCATAGGAGGACAGAGCCGTAGGGTTCGCTTGAATGCGGACTGCAGGCTTTTGGCCGCCGCTAATGGTCACAAGACCGACTCCGCTAAGCTGCGAGATCTTAGGCGCAAGGCGTGTGTCTACCAGATCCTCGACCTGAGAAAGCGGCATGGAACTTGAGGTGATGGCCAGGGTGAGCACGGGGGCATCGGCGGGATTGGTTTTGCTGTAGGTCGGCGGCGCGGGCAGAACCGATGGCAAAAGACTCTGCGACGCGTTGATGGCAGACTGCACCTCTTCCTCAGCTACATCGATATTCAGAGTGAGGTTGAACTGCAGCACAATGACGGAACATCCGCCCGAACTGGTGGAGGTCATCTGGCTCAAACCCTGCAGTTGGCCGAATTGGCGCTCCAGTGGCGCCGTCACCGTGGTCCCCATCACCGTCGGGCTGGCTCCGGGATAAAACGTGAGCACCTGAATAGTCGGATAATCGACTTCCGGCAATGCGGAGACCGGCAGTTGGGTATAGCCAACAAGGCCAACCAGGAGGATTGCGGCCATCAGCAAAGAGGTCGCAACCGGCCGCAAGATAAACGGGCGAGATGGACTCACGGGGCGCTGCTCCCAGTCGTAGCGGCTGCGGCAGGCTTATTCGAAACTTTGTTCGAAATGACGACCGCGGTGTTGTTCTGCAACTTATCGAAGCTGCTGTTGGCGACAACGTCTCCAGGATTGATGTCGTCAACCTGGGTCATACCGCCGGCGGTGACTCCCGGCTTTATGCTGCGCATCTGTGCGATATCGTTTTGAATCACATACACGAACGACGCCTGGCCGTTTTGTTGAATGGCGGATGCTGGAATCAGCGTGACCCCTTGCAACGTATTCACCAGCAGGCGTGTGTTAACAAACTGGTTGGGGAAGAGCGCATCATTCTTATTGTCGAAGACGGATCGCGCTTTTACTGTCCCCGTCGTAGTGTCGATCTGGTTGTCGAGCGTCAGCAGCACTCCGCTTGCGATTTTCGTCTGCGCAGTACGATCGAAGGCATCGACGGTGAGCTTAGCCTTCTTTTTCAGTTGAGCTTGAACTGGGCCTAGACTGTCTTCCGGTAATGTGAAAATGACGGTAATGGGCGACACCTGCGTGATGACGGCAAGGGTTACGGTTCCCGCCGACTGCACCACGTTGCCCGGGTCCACCAGCCGCAAGCCCACGCGGCCTGTAATGGGCGCGGTGATATGGCAGAACTCGACCTGCACCTGGTCAAATTGCACCGTTCCCTGGTCGTTTTTTACTGTGCCCTCATCCTGCAGGACAAGCTTTTCCTGGTCATCCAAAATTTGTTTTGCAATCGCATTGCGCGCCCACGCTTCACGGTAGCGCTCCAGGTCCATGCGGGCCTGGGCCAGCACGTTCTCGTCTCGCTCGAGCGCCCCCTGTGCTTGCAAAAGATTCGCGCGGTAGGGACGCGCATCGATGTCAATCAGCGGATCGCCCTTGCTTACCAGCTGACCTTCCGTATAGTGCACGGCGACGACCAAGCCATTCACCTGGCTGGTAATCGAATCGGTATAGACCGGAGTAACCGTACCGATGGCCTCGAGGTAAACGCCGATGTCTCCTGTCTTGGCTGTCGCGGTGGTGATCGTGATCTTCGGCGGCGCGGGCTTGGGTTTTTTCGCGGCCTCGTAGTGGCGCCATACCAACACGGCTGCAACCACTACAACGAGCAACAACAGAATCCAGATGATGACCCACATCACTTTGCGTCGGTGAGATTCCGAACCGTGAGCCGGGAGTTGATGGCTACGATCGATGGAGGGACGCTCATTCGTGTCAACGGTCAAAAGGAATCTCCTTTTTTCAGCGGCGAATTCCCAGCTTTTCTTGCACCAAGCAAAAAGTTAGTGTAGCGCTGAAGGCGGAGTTTGTCCGCCGCCGCAGTTCTGATGTATTTTTGAGAGGGCACGGCTGCCGTGCCGCTTAGAGCCCGGAAATCGCGGACTAACGAAGGATCGAACCCAGTGCGGAGGCAGCGATCACGAATCCTCAGCCGGCGGAGTTACAATGAAGCACAAAGCCCGGATGGCGGAATTGGCAGACGCGCACGGCTTAGGACCGTGTACCGCAAGGTGTGCAGGTTCAAGTCCTGTTCCGGGCACCATCTCTCCTGCCTTCCGCGTGGCCCATCAATCTGTCGAGCTAGAAGCTTCCTGAACTAGATTTGCTGGTGGTTTTGCGGGCTTCGCTCAGATTCCCTTTCGCGCCACCAACTCCGCCGTCGCTTTCTCCGCCACCTCTTCGCGGTAATGCAATACGCTCAGGCCGTCCGCCAGTTGCAAGAGTTCGCCTGGCTCCAGCAAGTGCGCCGGATCCTTCGGGCCGCCCGGCAGTTCCAGTTGCGCCACCGTGAGCGTCTTGTAGACGAGCAGTCCGCCCGGCCGCACCGCTTTCACCATCTCCGAAAATATCGCTCGCTCCAGATAGAAAAACGCCATTACCACTTCGAACCTTGCTTCGAACTGGGTTTGCGAAGCCTTGAAGTGAGTGAGATCATCTACTACAAAATGAATGTGCGACGCGAGCGGTCCGGCATTCTGCCGTGCCTGTTCGACTCCGGTCTCGGAGATATCAATGAGCGTGACTTCCCAACCCTGTTTGGCCAGCCAGATCGCGTGCCGTCCCGCTCCTCCCGCGAGGTCGAGCGCGCTTCCTCCATGCGGAAATTGCGGCAGAATGTATTCGGAAAACGCCCGCTCGAGGAAGGAATCGGGGACCGTCCATGTCTCTGTGCCGGACGCTTCCAGATATTTCTGGTTCCAGCGCTCGCGTTCGTTATCAGAAGAAGCAGAGGACGACATGCAATGCGATTCTAAACCCGGTCGGCGAAGCGAGCGTTGGACATGCCGCGACTGACGCCCTTTTCGACGCGTCCCTCCGGCCACAACGGCGCCTCGTTTCCGCCAAGCACCGGCGGAGGTGACGACGGCCGCGGGCGCGATGGCGACGACAGCATGCCTGACCTTATTCCTAATTATGGCGAGCGCCTGCGCCGGGCGCGGATGGGACTGGCCGTCGCCATGACGCCCATCGTCATGCTCTTCATTTCTTTCACGGCTGTCTATCTCATCCGGCGTGGATTCCTCAGTCTTGATCTCAGCAACGCGGGTTACATCCAAACCTGGGTTCCGGTCCGATTGCCCTGGACGTTGTTGTTGGCCAACACTGCCGTCCTTGTCGTCAGCAGCATCACGATCGAGCTGGCGCGGCGTGAAATCACCCGCGAAGCCGCGCTCGCGCCGGTGCAATCGATTCCTGGCATCTCGCTGGGCGACGAGCGGCGCGTCCCCTGGCTCGCCCTAACTACCGTGCTCGGTCTGGTGTTTCTTGCCGGGCAGCTTTTCGTTTGGAGCAAGCTTTCCGCCGCGGGTTTTCACCTCGCGGGCGGCACCAGCAGTTCCTTCGTTTACATACTTACTGCGATGCACGGCCTTCATCTGGCCGGCGGGGTACTCGCTCTTTTGTTCGCCGACGTCGCGTCCGTGCTGCATCGCCCGGTTGAAACCCGCCGCATCGTCGTCGACATTACGTCATGGTATTGGCATTGCATGACCGGCTTGTGGATTTACATCCTTATATTGTTCTCGTTTGCGGCACAGTGAGTCGTCTTCCGGGGTTTTCAGATGATTACGACCGGCGGGGCGCCTGCCTGAAACTCTGCTTGTAACATGAAATTAACATGACACCCTGGAGGCCGGATGCTACGATTTGAAAATTTTGGACGCCCAAGGAGACGGCAGAGATATGGCACAAGATGGTTCGTTCCACTGTGAAGTTGAGAAGTCGAAAGATAAAGATCAACACGGGAATCAGGTAACGACGATCAATTGTCATGGCAGGCTGGTCAGCGACACTGCGAGTCAGTTAAAAGAACTGGTAAGGCCCGTCATCCCTCTTGGCGGTCGCATAATTGTCGACCTCGGCGATGTAAATTATCTGGATAGCTCGGGCCTCGGAGCGCTGGTTGGCCTCAAGGTGTCCGCAATCAACCAGGGCCTTTGCATCCTCGAGTTCGCCAACATGACCCCGCGCGTGATGGAACTGCTGCGCATCACTCGTCTGACGCAGATGTTCTCGTCGTAAGGCCGACGTGTGATCTTTGACTTCATCCCGATGGACGCCCCACAGGTGCCGGGGTGTCACGTTGAAGCTCTGTTTGGGCGGGCGGACGAAAGCATCGACGGCTGATAAAGTCGGCGGCTAATAAAAATGTTTTGCGTTTCATGATGATCGGTGTCATCCTCGCAGCGGAGAAAACGAGCCGTGTGCTTTTCAGCAACAGCGAACTTTGTTGGCAGCGGCGTTCTGGCCGGCGTGGGCGTCGTTACCCTGACGAAGGTGAAGCACAGGCGCGAACTGCTTTTCGCAGCACTGCCCACGCTATTCGCCATTCATCAGTTCATCGAGGGCTTCGTCTGGCTGGGATTGGATGGGATTCTCTCGCCTGCCGTGGCGCACGACATGGGCGCGGCGTTCATGCTTTATGCGCAGGGGCTCCTCCCTTTTTTGCTGCCGCTGAGCGTGCTGCTGTTCGAGCCTACCGCGAAGAGCCGCAGGCGGATGCTGCCGTTCCTGGTGCTCGGCGGAGCAACCACGCTGTATATTCTGTGGGCATTGACGGCGTATCCGCTGCAGCTGTACGTCAAGGAAAATAGTATCGTGTACATCAATCAAGCGACCAACAATACAGCCGTTGCGTTGCTCTATGTGATTGCAACGTGTGGCTCGCTGTTTTTCTCGAAGATCAGGATGATGGTGGTCTTCGGCGCGGCGAACCTGGTGATACTGCTGGTTGTCATGGTGGTCAAGCGCTACGCGTTCACCTCGCTGTGGTGCGCTTACGCGGCGATCGCGAGTGTGATCATCCTCGCCTACTTCTGGAGAAGCAGCGAAAACCGGCCGTTCCTCTACGCGTAGACAGGCCGATTTGAGGCTTGCGACGGCTGCCGGGCGCGGATGCCCGGCTCTCCATTAGCCAGCCCGTCTTCCGGCCCACCCCGCTTTATAAACCACGCTTTATAATAGAAAGATTCGGTTGCGGGTTTTGATCCGTCCGTAGTGCCAGGGGAAGATGTCGACAGATAGCATTGTGGTTCGCGGGGCCCGGGTTCATAACCTCAAGAACATTGATTTTGAGATTGAGCACAACGCTCTGACCGTCGTCACCGGCGTCTCCGGTTCCGGCAAATCGTCGCTTGCCTTCGATACGATCTACGCTGAGGGCCAACGGCGCTACGTCGAGTCGCTGTCCGCTTACGCTCGCCAGTTTCTGGAGCGGATTGAGAAGCCCGACGTCGATCTGATCGACGGCATCGCGCCCGCGGTTGCCATCAAGCAGAAGAATTCCACCCGCAATCCGCGCTCCACCGTCGCCACTGCCACCGAGATCTTCGATTACCTGCGCCTGCTCTTTGCCCGCGTCGGACGCACTTACTGCCTGCAATGCGGTCAGGAAGTGAAAAAAGATACGGTGGACGAAGTCGCGGACCGCCTGCTCGCTCTGGGCGAGGGCACCCGGTTGAATGTGTTGTTTCCGATTCAGCCGTACATTCCTGGGGGGCCTGGGGGGCCTGCGCCGACTGCGGAAGGCAGAGGCGCCAGGAAATCTCGCGGGAAGAAAAAGCCGGATGGGTCGAATCTGCCCTCCGACGCTATTTCCGACGCGATTAAGACACGGCTTTTCGATCTGCGCAAACGCGGCTTCAACCGGCTCTTTCAGAACGGCCAGGTTTTCGAGTTCTCGACCCCGGAATCGCTGCTCGACCTTGACTTTTCCGAGCCTGTCTTTGGCTTAGTGGATCGTCTCGTCGTCTCCGCCGACCAGCGCTCCCGCATTGTCGATGCCATCGAGATCGGCTATCGCGAAGCGGGCGAGGTCATTTTCGAAACTGCGCGCCGGAGTGGGGATGGGAATGGGGATGGCGGTGAAGGCGAAACTCCTCAGCGGCTGCGCTTTTCCCAGCGCTTCGAGTGCAAGAGCGACGGCAGCCGCTACGAAGAGCCTGAGCCGCGGCTGTTTTCATTCAACAATCCTTATGGCGCCTGCCCACGCTGTCAGGGCTTCGGCAACACCATCGACATCGATCTCGACCTCGTCATCCCCGACAAGAGCAAGACCTTGAACGAAGGTGCGATCGAGCCCTGGACGAAGCCTAAGTACAGGCCGCTGTTCACCGAGTTCAAGCGCTTCGCGCGCCAGGCGGAAATTCCGCTGGACGTGCCCTGGCATGAACTCGATGCCGAACACCAGAAACTGATTGTCGAAGGTGGCCGCGGTTTTGCCGGCGTCCGTGGCTTCTTTCAGCATCTCGAGCGCAAGAAGTACAAACTGCACGTCCGCGTTTTTCTCAGTCGCTATCGTGGATACTCGCTTTGCTCGGCTTGCGGTGGGAGTCGCCTGCGCGCGGAAGCTCGCCAGGTAAAAATCGATGGCAAGAACATCTGCCAGGTGTGCAGTATGACGGTTGAAGAGGCAGCCCGCTTCTTCGGTCAACTTACGCTCTCCACTCAGCAAGCTGCGATTGCCGACAAGCTGCTGATCGAACTTCGGGAACGCCTGCGTTTTCTCAACGAAGTCGGGCTCGAATACCTGACGCTTGACCGTCTCGCTTCAACGCTCTCGGGCGGAGAAGCGCAGCGCATTCAGCTCGCGACTTCTCTCGGTTCGCGTTTGGTCGGCACACTGTATGTGCTCGACGAGCCTTCCATCGGACTCCACAGCCGCGATACGCATCGGCTCATCAAGATTTTGCATGACCTGCGCGACCTGGGAAACACGATCCTCGTGGTCGAGCATGATCCCGATATCATGCGCGCCGCCGACCGCATTCTCGACCTCGGCCCGGGCGCCGGAGAAAATGGCGGAAAAGTCGTCGGCGCTGGAACCTACAACGAGATCATCAAGATGCCGCACTCGCTCACCGGCCGTTACCTCGCCAACGAACTTCACATCCAGATTCCGTCGCGACGACGGCAGCCGGGATCGCACAAACTCCGCATCACCGGCGCCCGCGCACACAATTTGAAGCACATTGATCTTGAAATCCCGCTCGGCATGCTGGTGGCGATTACCGGCGTCTCTGGCTCGGGCAAATCCTCGTTGCTGCATGACGTCCTCTATCAGGCGTTGGCCGTGGCCAAGCGGCAGACCAGTGGCGGCGCCGCCATTTTGTGCGACAGCATCAAAGGCGACGAGTTTCTCGACGAGGTCGTCCTCGTCGATCAATCGCCCATCGGGCGCACTCCGCGCTCGAACCCGGTCACTTATATCAAGGCTTTCGACATTATCCGCGAGCTGTTTGCTTCGCTACCGGAAGCCAAGAAGCGCGGCTTCCCGGCCGGGAATTTTTCGTTTAATGTGCCCGGCGGCCGCTGCGAAAACTGCCAGGGTGACGGCACCGTCACCGTCGAAATGCAGTTTCTGGCTGACGTTGAGCTGATCTGCGACGAATGCAAGGGCACGCGCTACAAGCCGCAAGTGCTCGAAATCCACTACAAAGGCAAGAACATTCACGAAGTTTTGAACCTGACCATTCGCGAAGCGCTCAAGTTTTTCGCCGACGTTCCCCGGCTCACGGAAAAATTGCGCGTGCTCGACGAAGTTGGCCTCGGCTACCTGCGTCTCGGCCAGTCGGCGACCACGCTCTCCGGAGGCGAAGCGCAGCGCATGAAGCTGGCCGCGCACCTTCAACCGGGAGCTCGACAGCCCGGAACTCGCCCGGTAAGCCGCTCCGCGGAGGGCGGTGACGGGCGCAAACGCAAGCGCCGCATGCTTTACATTTTCGATGAGCCTACGACCGGCCTGCACTTCGACGATGTCAGCAAACTACTTTCCGCTTTTCGCCGTCTGATCGATGCGGGAGGCTCGATTGTCGTCATCGAACACAATCTCGAGGTGATCAAGACCGCTGACTGGGTCATCGACCTCGGTCCGGAAGGCGGCGACCGCGGCGGGAAGCTGGTCGGCTCGGGCCCGCCCGAAGCGATCGCGGAGCTCGAGAACTCTTACACTGGACAGTACCTGAAGCAAGTCTTGAACGGGAACGGCGTACGCGAAGGAGGCAATAATGCAATTGAATCCGCATCTGGCATTCAACGGGGAATGCGAGGCGGCCTTTAAGTTCTACGAGAAGTACCTCGGCGGCAAAGTCGTCACGATGATGACGTACGGGGATTCGCCCATGGCAGAACAAATGCCGCCCGCCTGGCGCGCGAAGATCATCCATGCTGCGCTCGCCCTGGGCGACCACCAATTGACGGGCGCCGATGTGCCACCGGAGAGTTATCAGAAACCGCAGGGCTTCTACGTGTTGCTCAACATCGGCGCTGAGGCGGAAGCGGATCGCATCTTCAAAGCTCTGGCAGAGAACGGTGCGGTGCAAATGCCGGTCCAGGAAACCTTCTGGGCGCGGCGTTTCGGCATGCTCGTTGACCAGTTTGGCACGCCGTGGATGATCAACTGCTCAAACCCGGCCTGACCACACATGAGCCGCATGCTCACCAACGCGATTCTGCTCGTCGTCCTAACCGCCGTCGCGCTCGCCCAGACCCACACCACCGTTCGCCATTACAAAGAGCGCATCGATGACACACCGCCGGAAATCGCCCAGGCCGAAGATGCCATCCAGAAAAACGATTTTGCCGGCGCGGAAACGCTGCTGAAAAAGGCGATCGACAAAGATCCTAATAATTATCAGGCATGGTTTGATCTCGGATTCGTTCTCAACCGCCTTGGGCGCCCCGACGAATCCATTGCCGCGTATCGCAAGTCGGTCGCCGCCAAGCCCGACGTTTTTGAATCCAATCTGAACCTTGGCCTGATGCTCGTGCGCGCCAATAATCCCGAGGCCGAGCAATTCCTGCGCGCGGCCACAACGCTCAAACCCACCGATCAGGCTCAAGGAGATCACACGGAAGAAGGTCAGGCCCGCGCCTGGCTCGCACTCGCGCATCTGCTCGAAACTAAAAAGCCGGACGACGCGCTCCAGGCTTACCACAAAGCCTCGGAGCTCACACCGAAGGATCCCGAACCGCACCTCTCTGCCGGTCTGCTGCACGAGCGGCAAAAGGAATTCTCCGACGCCGAAGCCGAATACAAACAAGTGCTGGCACTCGATGCTCGCTCGACGGAGGCCGCGATCGGCCTCACCAACATCTATATGAAGTCGGGCCGGCTCGGCGAAGCCGAACCCCTGTTGCGCCGGCTGGCCGCCGATCGCCCCGCTGACGCCGGCATTCATCTCCAACTAGGGCGCGTGCTGGCCGCGCAGGGCAAGAAAGACGACGCCATCGCGGAAATCCAGACCGCGCTGAAACTCGCCCCGGCGGACGCCGACGCGCAACGTGATCTCGCCGACCTTTACGCAAGTGCCGGAAAGAATGATCTCGCGGAAACCGCCTATCGCGTTCTGGTCGCGGCCCGGCCGCAAGACCCGGAATTGCATCGCGGGCTGGGGAAGGCTCTACTGCTTCAGAAGAAATTCCCGGAAGCGCAACAGGAGTTTCTGGTGGCGGTCCGGCTAAAGCGCGATTGGCCCGATGTCTACGTCGATCTGGCCTTTGCCGCCAACGAGAACAAGAACTACGACCTCACGGTCAGAGCCCTCAATGGGCGCAACATGTTAAATGCGGAGATGCCGCCGCTCTGTTTTTTTCTTCGGGCCTCCGCCTATGACCACTTGCGCGACTACAAACACGCCGCTGTCGATTATCATCACTTTCTAGAGGTTGCCAACGGGAAGTATCCTGATCAGGAGTGGCAGGCTACCCACCGCCTGATCGCCATTGAACCGAAGAAGCGTTGACCGCCATGCGCCACGCTGCCGTTTGTATGCTTGTCGTTATCGTTGTCCTTGCCCTCGCCTGCCCCTACGGCGCGGCCAAGGACGAAACCGTAGACGAACTCAAAGCACGCTTCGAAAGCGCGCATCCCGAAGACCGTGCCGAACTTGCCATCCGGATCGCACAGTATCAGCTCCGCAATGCCGACAAGCTCTACAACGATGGCAAAGACGACCAGGCCCGCGCCGCCGTCGATGACATCGTTACCTACTCCGAAAAAGCTCGCGACGCCGTAACCCAAACCAGGAAGCACCTTAAGAATGTCGAGATCGATGTCCGAAAAATGGCGGAGAAGCTGCGTGACATCAAGCGCACTCTCGCCTTCGAGGACCAGCCTCCGGTCGAGCAGGCCATCCGGCGACTGGAAGACGTCCGCACCATCCTGCTCAAAGAAATGTTCGCCAAGTGACGATAACTAAGGAGAAGCAATGATGCCGGACGTCCATCAGCATTGGCACGGGCGCCGGTGCACCGCGCTCGGCCTGGCGCTGCTGCTCGCGCTCCCGCTCTGTTTGCCCGTCGGCTCGCCGCTTTGGGCCCAGCGCCGCCGCGACCCGCTCAATCCGCTGGAGATCGACCAGCTCCGCGACGCCATGCTCTACCCCGAAGAGCGCTTAAAGCTTTACGTGAAGTTTTCCCGGGATCGCATGACCAAGCTTGAGCAAATGCGCAGCGATCCCAAGACCACTGAGCGCGCCCGCCAAACTCATGACATGCTCGAAGATTTCCTCGCCGTCTACGACGAACTCAACGACAACATCGATATGTACGTCGGTCGCAAGGATGACATACGCAAGCCGCTGAAAGTCATCATCGAAGCCGACACCGAATTTCAGTCCAAGCTGCGCGCCCTCAAGAACACCGCGAACAGCGATGCCGCCGAAGCAAAACAGTACGAATTCCTGCTGACCGACGCCCTCGATACCGTAGACTCCAGCGCCGACGACCACCGCAAAACCGCCGCCGAGGTCGAGGAATACATGAAGCACCAAAAGAAGAAATAGAGCGATGCCGGACGCAGCAAACCTCGTTACCACAGGGAGCACAGGGGAACACAGCGGAAAACAGGGGAAAACTTTGAGTCTCCCTGTGTACCTCTGTGCTCCCTGTGGTTAGCTTTTTCCTTTCGGCGATCGTAGTTAAGCTGGTCGTGCTACTCTTCCCTCAACGTGTCCCCAAAGCTCGCCGAGATTTTTCACGAGGCCTATCGCGAACTCCGGCCCCGCACACCCTCGCTGCCCATGCCGCCCATGGATGTTCGTTTCTATCCTTTCGTCGCCATCAACAACACCATCCGTCTCCGCCAGGGAAAGCTCTACATCCGCCTCTCCGATCTACTGGAAGGCGCTCCCGAAGCCGTGCAGCACTCGATCGCCCACATTCTGCTGGCCAAGCTCTATCGCCGGCCGGTCGATCGCATCCACAGTGCCCGTTATCGCAGGTACGTCGCCAGCCATGATGTTGCCGCCAAAGCGCGGCTCGTTCGCCAGATGCGCGGACGCAAGCACATCCACTCCGCCCGCGGCCATTACTATCATCTGGAAGAAATCTTCGACGACCTCAACCGCCGCTTCTTTCACGGACTCATGGGACGCCCGCAACTCACCTGGAGCCGGAACCACGCCCGCAGCAGTCTCGGCCACTACGACCCCGCCCACAACGCCATCGTCATCAGCCGCGTCTTCGACCACCCACGCGTGCCCCTCTATGCGGTCGAATACATCGTGTTCCACGAGATGCTGCATTTGAAGCACCCGGTCAAACTGCGCGGGAGCCGCAGATGCGTGCACTCGCGGGAATTTCTGGCGGAAGAAGAGAGCTTCCCCGAACTGGCGGATGCTAAGAAGTTTTTGCGGATCATCTGAAAGTGAAGGGAACTCTGGCTCTCAATGAGTGAAATCGGGAGATATCGGCAGGAATCACGCTTACTGCACCGCTCAAACCGAAGAATGCTTGAATTGGGCGCCCGCGCGGATTAATGAAGGTGTCCCGACGGCCTAGAGCACACTGCCGAGGCGAGCACTGCAAGCATATTCGATCAGATGAGGCCTGAGGTCTTTGTGCCGTGCGAGAAACGCATCCACGATCTGCTCGACCTGCTCCGGGTGGTGGGCATGCCAATGGCCGAGACCGTGAAGGGCGCTGAACTGGCAAGTTTCGGAGGGCAAATCGAGGACCTCTGACATTACGCTCACGGTTGCTTGATGGATCTCGGGCTCAATCTCAAGTTCCAACACCTTCGAGAGATCGATCCCAAGCTGCTTGAACCTTTCCCGCATGGATAGCAGCTCGGCGGGTTCTGGTAAGTGACTGCGCATATAAAAGTGCATGGGAAAAATGTCCCACCACATATAGGCTGCGCCGGTCACTCCGATTGTGGGTGCTTTAGGGTCAAAGTGGCCGGGAGTTACGGCGAGAATGAAGTTGCGGAAGAAGCTGGACATTGCATGGATGCAGGCAACACGGTCGAGGAGCACCGCTTCGCGCCTGAGCAGAGCTTTGCTTGAGCAGCCCGGAGACGACTCGGCGACCAGAAACCACAGGCCCTGCTCAACTTGGTCAAGCGAATACGGTCTCAGAACTTCCGGCTCCAGGAAAAGCCGCGTCATGTATTGGACGATGAGTGCATCGGTGAGTTCGAGCGTCTCCCATCGGGAGTCGAAGTCCTCATCCCAATACCACTCGTGCTCGCGAACGGGGTTGTTGAAGACGAATTCAAGCCACTGTTCGAAGGTCGCGCTCATAGTGCCCATTGTACCGGGGCTAGGTTTTGCAGCTAGAAATCGTACACTCAAGTTGTTGGTGAGAACGGGTTCAATGCCCCCTTTCCCCATGTGATGCAAATCACAGCAATAGGTGATTCACTGCGTTGACCGCCTCCCACGCAACACCGTATCCTATTGATAATGAAATTGAATTTCATTTTCAATTAGGAACCGGGTACTTAAATCATGCTCCAGGCATTCATCATTACTCTCCGCGAAGGCGTCGAAGCCGCTCTCATCGTCGGCATTACTCTGGCCTATCTGGCCAAGATCGGCCGCAACGATCTGCGCAAAGCGGTCTATGCCGCCCTCGCAGCCGCTTTCGCCGGATCGATCGCCGTGGCTGTCGTGGTTTCCCACTTCAAGCTGAATGAGGACATTTTCGAAGGCTGGGTCATGCTGGTCGCGGCCGTCTTCGTCGTCACCATGATCGTGTTCATGATGAAGACCGGCCGCAAGCTCAAAGGCCAGATCGAAACGAAGGTCGGCTTGTTCGCCCGTGGCGACGCATGGATCGGCCTCTTCCTCTTCGTCTTTCTCATGGTCATGCGCGAGGGCGTCGAAACCGTTCTGATCCTTTCCGCCGTCACCCTGAACTCGAGCGAGCTGATGAGCTTCATCGGCACGGTCATGGGAATTGCCGTCGCCATCCTGTTCGGCGTGATGTTCGTCAAGGGCAGCGTCAAGATCAATCTGCAGAAGTTCTTCAAGGTCACCACCGCGATTCTTTTCCTGGTGGCCGGGCAACTTGTGATCTCCGGCCTGCACGAACTCTCCGAGAACGGAGTGCTTCCCTCTTCCCGCCAGGAGATGGCCATCATCGGTCCCATCGTCCGCAACGATTTCTTCTTCTTCATCACTATTCTCGCGCTGGCCGCGCTGATGGTGCTGTTTGAAATGAAGAGCCGCCAGCCGGTGGAACTGCCGCAGGCCGGGGCCGCCCGCCGCAAAGCGCTGTGGACCGTGCGCCGCGAGCGTCTCTGGATGGCCTCGGTTTACCTCTTCTCGTTCGCCTTTATCGTGATGGTCACCGCCAGCTTTATCTATGAAAAGAGTGCCAGCGCGCTCTCGCCCGCCGCCGAAGTCACCTTCGTCGACGGCAAAGTTTCCATCCCGCTGAAGCAGATTTACGACGGCGAACTCCACCGTTTCGAAGCCAAAGAAGGCGGCGTCGGCGTGCGTTTCTGGCTCTACCAGAAGCCCGACGGAAAGATCGCTACGCTCTTCGACGCCTGCGAAATCTGCGGCCCCGTCGGCTTCTACAAGGGAGCACAGGGAGTGATCTGCAAGAACTGCGCCGCTCCCATCAACCCGCAGTCGGTTGGTATGCCCGGAGGCTGCAATCCGATCCCGCTGAAGGCGCAGGTCACCGACGATGCGGTCATCGTTTCCGAAGCCGACGTCGCGGCCGGCAGACACTACTTCGAGCCGAAATAATGTTTCCTCGCATCGTCTACGAATCGTTTCGCCGTCAAGCGCGACGCAAGCTGCTCGCGGGCATCGCGATCACGCTCGGCGTAGCCGTCGCCACTGCCATGATCGCCGTAGCCACCGACATCGGCGACAAAATCAACCGCGAACT
>JBEKWX010000029.1:0-18092 GCA_049512675.1 Terriglobales bacterium
CACAGGCCACAAGACAAAGCTTACTGGCTTCTGGAACGAAACGTTCTCTGTCTCAACTGCCTAGATAGGGGACAGAGAGTCATGGAATATCCCGTTGCGGACATCCCGTCTCCACGATGCAGCCCCCACGACTCCCGTTATCTGGTGGAAGTAGGGTCGAAGAGCCGGTACGAGCTCGAAGTAAACATCTGGAACAGACATCAAGCTGCTTGAGGTAGTCATCTGGGGCAGACAGTGAGTCGAACCTTACTCCGCGCCATAATGACTCGGACTTCCAACCCGGCGCGTTTACACTTTCGCCTTGCTCATCTGCAATCCCTCCAAATCAACGTGGAATCCCGGTGTCGCGGGAATTTTGCGTGGACGCGGTAGGCGAATCGACAAATGATAGGGACCTGTAAGAAATTGGAGAATGCTCGAACGGGCCAAGAGGACGTTTCCAGCAGTCTTTGCACGATGGGAGCGGAAGTCGAGGGGGAGGGCCTGTGTATCCCTCGGCCTGTCCCAAAATACAGGACTGGCCACAGCCTCCTGCCCAAGCCCTTGGAGGCTGCGTTTCTTAATTGCTTATAGCTTCCGGTCATTTTGTCTGGATCAAGTGACTCGATGAAATTGGTAAGCTCGGCATTCGTTGTCTTGATTGTGCTCGTGTGCGGCGAACCCTTTGCCGCGTGTGGAGATAAGCCCCATTCATTGACGAAGGAGACTTTCGGCGCTGTACAGGGTCATTCGGTGGAACTCTACACCCTGACCAATGCGCACGGTCTCGAAGTGCGCGCCACAAACTACGGCGGCATCATTGTCTCCTTGCGTGTGCCTGATAAGAGCGGCCGCGTGGACGATGTTGTTCTGGGCTTTGACAAGCTTCAGGGATACCTCGACAACAAGCCCTACTTTGGCGCCATCATTGGCCGTTATGGGAATCGCATGGCCAGGGCGCGGTTCACGCTGGACGGAGTGCGGTATTCTCTCGCCGCCAACGATGGTCCGAATTCCCTGCACGGCGGGAACAAGGGATTCGACAAAGTCATCTGGAAAGCTGAACCCTTCGGGAATTCCAAAAACGTGGGACTGATCTTCACCTACACCAGCAAAGATGGAGAAGGAGGCTACCCGGGAAATTTGAATGCCAAGGTGACATACACGCTCACCGATCAAGACGAACTCATTTTCGACTACGAAGCCACGACCGACAAAGCCACGCCCGTTAACCTCACGCAGCACACGTACTTCAATCTGGCGGGAGAAGGCCGGGGCGACATTCTTGGGCACGAACTCACACTCAATGCCGACCGCTTCACTCCGGTGGACAGGACTCTCATTCCCACGGGTGAACTTCGCACCGTGAAGAACACTCCGCTGGACTTCACCAAGTCCGCGACCATAGGTGCGCGAATCAATCAGAATGATGAGCAGCTGATCTTAGGACATGGATACGATCACAATTTCGTGATCCGTCGAACGGGTCCCGGTCCTGAGTTGGCGGCGCGGGTGCATGAGCCGGAAACCGGGCGAGTGATGGAGGTCTACACGACGGAGCCGGGTGTGCAGTTCTATTCCGGCAACTTCCTGGACGGCACCCTCACGGGTAAGCAGGGACACGTCTACAAGCAGCGCTTCGGATTCGCCCTGGAGACCCAACACTTTCCCGATTCGCCCAACCATCCTGAGTTCCCTTCCACGATTCTCAGGCCGGGACTAGTTTACCGGTCGCGAACCGTCTACAAGTTCTCGGTGGAAAAGTAGGCCAGAGAAGAGCTCGGAGGTTTCCTCCTGCGACCTGCTCTCGATTGTTGACATGATATCGCGATAGCACTTATTGACCGAGATTGTGAGTGTAATTGTGATTACGCCCCCAATGGGTCCAGGGGTTCGACACGCAGATCACGGGCCGCCAATGGCTCGCATAGTTGGTCAGTGATGGTTATCAAAGGTGTGAATGCTCCTGCAAACTAGGAGCATGCCAGTGCTAACTCACAGCCGATTTCAACATCTATGTCAGACACTCGGCCGCGCAGATTGATCTCACGGATACAATGGCACGGTCGGCTCCATGACTCCGGCGCCCGCAGGGGCGCTGAACCAAAGTGGTGAAAAAATGACAGCGCCAAGCCCGCGATCGCAGGGCGTCTCGGTATCCTCCGCGCCCGGAAATTACCGCCGCCCGCTGGCAGTCGTGACTACCCTGTTTTTCATGTGGGGTTTTCTGACCTGCTTGAACGACATTCTGGTTCCGCACCTGAAGTCCATCTTCGAACTCGACTACGCGAAAGTCATGCTGATTCAGTTCGCCTTCTTTTCGGCCTACTTCTTCTTCTCGATTCCGGCGGCGAAGATCGTGGACTGGATCGGGTACCGGCGGACCATGGTAGTGGGCCTGCTCGTTATGGGCGCAGGTGCATTCCTGTTTGTGCCGGCAGCCATTGTGCCTTCGTACCCGTTATTTCTGACGGCGCTCATCGTCCTGGCCGCCGGAATCACCGCCCTGCAGGTGGCGGCCAATCCCTACGTCATTGTGTTGGGCAAACCTGAAACCGCTTCCAGTCGCCTGAACCTGACGCAGGCGTTCAATTCGCTGGGCACGACCATCGCTCCCAAAATCGGCGGCCTGCTCATTCTAAGCGTCGCACCGCTCGCCACGGAGGAAATCCGCCAACTCTCGCCCACCGCCCTCCAGGCCTACCGCATTCAGGAGGCGGCTTCGGTCAAGATGCCGTACATCATCATCGGCGTGGCCCTTGTCCTTCTAGCCATTGTGATCGGCATCTCGAAACTTCCGAAAATCGAGTCCGCCCAGCACCACCTCGGGGAAAAAGTCGGCGACTCGATTTGGAAGCACCCCAATCTCGTTCTGGGCGCCGTCGGCATCTTTACCTATGTCGGGGCGGAAGTCTCGATCGGCAGCTTTCTCGTGAACTACTTCAGTCAGCGCGAGATCGCCGGCCTGGCACCGAAGGTCGCCGCCGGATACGTCTCCTTCTACTGGGGCGGCGCGATGGTAGGCCGGTTCATCGGATCGGCGCTTTTGCAGCGGGTCCGGACCGGCCATCTGCTTGGCGTCTGTGCGATCGGCAGCGCCAGCCTGGTTACGATCTCCATGCTTACCGGCGGCCATGTCGCCATGTGGAGCATTCTCGCGGTCGGGTTCTTCAACTCGATCATGTTCCCCAGCATTTTCACGCTGGGCGTGGCTGAACTGGGCCCGCTGACCGGCGACGGCTCCGGGTTGCTCAACATGGCCATTGTCGGCGGAGCGATTGTCCCCGTGCTGCAAGGCCTGATCGCCGATCGCATCGGCATTCACCACGCGTTTTTTCTGCCCGTGATCTGCTACCTCTACATCCTTTATTACGCGCTGGTCGGCTCCAGGCCCAACAGCGAACGCGCCTGACGGCACTAACGGCGGAGAGTCATGTCGGGCGAAAAGATGGTGAGCGCGGAAGGAATCGACCCTGCAACCCTACTGATTAAGGGTTATCGAATACTCGCCAGCACGGTCTTAGCAATCACCCTTCGAAATCAATCACTTCCCCCCAAGCCTAGATTCATGGTTTGATGCTTCGTCGCCGACTATTCGAGGATTGTGTTCCGAGTGATTTGGTCAAAGCTGCCCAAAATAACTACGAGCAGCGTGCGACAAGCTGAACTGTGAAACGGCAGGCGCTGCTGCGTGAACTCCGAAGTAGGCAGATTTTACACCTACCAGAGGCCATATATATCGTAACCAACTGTTGAGTTTGGGTTTGTGCGGATGGACATTTGGAACAAGAATTGCACTTGATCGCCAGGAAAACGACAACAACCGTAATGCAAATCTTCTAATGAACGCACTCTCTCAGCCGGATGAGACTGCGTGGGCCCAGTTGGGATCGGATCGGCATTGCCAGCAGGATGAGATCTCGCTAGAGGGCAGCGCACCACACCTAGCCAGGTGGTTGGTGCGACAGACCTTCAATGACCGTTTCGGCATCTCTGTGGGGTAAGCTTAGCTAGCGGAGCCGACACCATCCGACTCCACACGTCGTCCATCTGGCGTTTGGAAAACTCTCGAAGAAGGAAGAAACTCAAGCATGGCCGAGCAGCAAAGTTTCTGGATAGGATGGCGAGAGCGTCTCTCGGCCCTTCGGAACGTGCCGGCTGTTCTCAAGATTCTATGGGACTCCGGCCCGGCGGTTGTAGTGTTTGGACTAACTGCTCGCCTGCTCTCATCGCTCATGCCGGTGGCGTTGCTATGGATCACAAAGCTGATTATTGATGGCATCGTCCATGCGGCCTCGACACATCAGCCGGTGCCGCGCCAGTTCTGGTGGCTGGTGGCAGCAGAATTTTCACTGGCTGTTCTAACCAGCATTCTCATCCGGGCGATCGACTACTCGGATTCTTTGCTGACTGACAAGTACACCCGGCACGCCAGCATCCGAGTCATGAATCAGGCGGCTGGACTGGATCTATTGGCATATGAGGATCCGGTTTTTTATGACCGTCTAGAGCGGGCGAGAGTACAAGCAACGGACCGGCTGGGCATGATTCAAGCCATGGGACGGTTGGTGCAGCAGGCCATCACCACACTAACCTTGTCGGTCTCGATCATAGTGTTCTCTCCCTGGCTGATGCTCCTGCTGATCGCGGGTGTGGTTCCGGCGTTCCTCGGCGAGAGCCATTTTGCCTTCCTGAGTTATGCCAAGAACTTCCGCCAGACGCCGTTGAAGCGGCAACTGGACTACTTGCGGGTTCTGGGCGGAAGCAAAGAAGCTTCGAAGGAGTTGAAGCTCTTCGGGCTGAGAGATTTCCTACGCGAGCGGTTTACCCGTTTGTGCGACGAGATCTACAAAGAGAACGTCGCCTTGTCCCGACGCAAGCTGATCGCGGGCGCGTTCTTGTCGGCGATCGGCGCCATGGGCTACTACTCGGCATATGTATTCGTCATCTGGCGCACGGTCAGCGGCGCCCTAAGCATTGGTACGTTGACGTTTCTCGCGGGTGCGATTCTACAGGCCAGCAGCAACATTCAACAATTTTTCTCGACCCTTGCAGGCATTGCCGACGAGGCGCTGTTCCTCACCGATTTGGTGGCCTTTTTTGGGATGCAACCGACGATTCGCTCCAAGCCCAATGCCCTGCCCGCGCCTAGACCGATGGTACGTGGATTTGAGTTTCGGAATGTCTCCTTCCGCTATCCCGGAAGCGCACGCCTGATCCTCAACCGCCTGAACTTTGAGTTGCGTCCAGGACAGCGTGTGGCGCTGATTGGCGAAAACGGGCAGGGCAAAACCACCTTCGTAAAGTTGATTACCCGGCTTTACGACCCTACAGAAGGACAAATCCTGCTCGATGGCATCGATCTTCGGGAGTACGACCTGGAAGATCTCCATCGTGAGATCGGCGTGATCTTTCAGGACTTCATGCGCTATGAAATGACCGCCCGCGAAAATATTGCGGTTGGTCGCGTCGAGGAAATCGACAATCTGGAACTCCTTAAGACAGCAGCGCGGAAGAGCATGGCGGATCGCATTGTCGGACAACTGCCTGAGCGCTACGAACAAATGCTGGGCCGGCGCTTCGATCGCGGAGTGGACCTTTCAGGCGGTGAGTGGCAGAAAGTCGCACTCGCACGAGCGTATTTGCGCGACGCGCAACTCCTGATTCTCGACGAGCCGACGGCCGCACTCGACGTGCG
Organism: Terriglobales bacterium; assembly: GCA_049512675.1. Taxonomy (GTDB): domain Bacteria; phylum Acidobacteriota; class Terriglobia; order Terriglobales; family Acidobacteriaceae; genus Acidiflorens. Next base: position 5,678 of record JBEKWX010000029.1, read on the forward strand.
CAGCGAATTGGAAGTTTTTCGCCGCTTTTCCGAACTTGCCGTCGACAAAACGGCGCTCTTTATTTCACACCGATTCTCTACCGTGCGCATGGTTGATCGCATCGTAGTACTCCACAATGGCAAGATTGTCGAGGAAGGGAATCACGCCCAACTGTCGAGCCTGGGAGGTCGTTACGCCGAAATGTTTGAGATGCAGGCCTCCAGCTATCGCTAGGAAGCGTACAAGGCAGCATGAAGCCACCTGAGCAGGGGAATGCCTGGCCCGGACCGACGAGAACATCGATGCGGAATTGGCGCATCATCGGCATTGGCATCGGCCTCGCCGTTCTCTTGACGTTCTCGCGGACTATACCCAGGATCAACGCGCAACTGGGCCCCAGTCCGGAGATGATCGTCATCGATGCCAAGGCGGCCGGGCATCCCTTTCCCCATTCTTGGGAGCAGATGTTTGGTTCGGGGCGCGCGATACTGACCCTGCGTGACAGCTATCGGAGTGACTTACGTGCGGTTGAGCAAATCACCGGCTTCAAGTACGTGCGCTTCCACGGCATTTTCGACGATGAAGTTGGTGTCTATGACGAAGATGGCCAAGGACACTCCGTCTATAACTTCTCCTACATTGACCAGATCTACGATGGTTTGCTCGCGAACGGCGTGCGCCCGTTTGTCGAGATCAGCTTTATGCCCAACCACCTGGCAGCCAGAAACATCCTTCACAGCTTCTGGTACAAACCTAATATTTCCCCGCCAAGAGATTGGAGCCACTGGGACGGCCTGATCTCGGCCTTCACTCAGCATCTGGTCGATCGCTACGGCATCGATGAGGTTGCGCAATGGTATTTCGAAGTATGGAATGAGCCCAACCTCGACTTTTGGGCTGGGGAGCCAAAGCAGGCCAGCTACTGGCAGCTGTACGACCACACCGCGCTCGCCATCAAATCGACCAGTCCGCGATTGCGAGTCGGTGGTCCCGCGACCGCGCAAGCCGCGTGGGTCGACGCCTTCATCCGCCATTGTGCGGAGAGAAAAATCCCGGCGGACTTCGCCTCAACCCATGTCTATGGCAATGATCTCGCACAAGACATTTTCGGCTCGCCAGCAGACATTTCTCGCGATCAGATGGTCTGCCGCGCGGTGAAGAAAGTTCACAACCAGATCACAACTTCGAGCATGCCGAATCTACCGCTGATCTGGAGCGAGTTCAACGCCAGCTACAAGACGGAACCTGAAGTTACAGATTCCATCTACATGGGTCCCTGGCTAGCCGACACGATACGCCGGTGCGATGGCTTGGTGGATATCATGTCTTACTGGACGTTTTCGGATGTGTTCGAAGAGCAGGGTGTGGTGAAAACGCCGTTCTATGGCGGCTATGGACTGATTGCCGAGGATGGCATTCCAAAGCCGGCCTTCAACGCCTTCAAACTGCTGCACCGGCTCGGAGATGAGCGGATCCAGCTCGATTCTGATTTCGCGCTGCTCACGCGCAGGCAGGACGGTACCTTAGTGCTGGCGCTGTGGAACTACGCTTCGCCAGGGCAGATCGGTTCTCCGAGAACGGTCACGGTGCAACTGAAAGGCACGAATGCGAGGCAAGCCTTGATCGCCCGCGTGGACCGCGATCATGGAGATTTTCACTCCGCCTATGAAAAGATGGGCGCTCCGCGTTATCCCACCCAGACACAGATCCAGGAACTGCGTAGGGCTGCAGACCTTCCAGCGCCGGAAGCCCGCCCAATACAGAATGGCGAACTGACCTTGACTCTGCCTGGGCAGGGCCTGGCAGTCGTTGAGTTGCAGTAGCAGAACGTCGTTGTCAAACTGTCAAACGGTCAAAGTCAAACGATCAAGCTCGATCACGCCGGAACTACTGTGTCAGTGGCCCTCACTCGAAATTGGCGGCTGGTATTTCTTGAAGCCAGCGCGAGCCATGCCGCGCTGCGCCTCCGGGTTTTTCATGAAGGTATCCCAAACGAAACCAGTGCGGGCATTTTCTGCCATGAGCATGGTGATTCCCACGTCAATCCCAACCACGTCCCGGTCATACCAATTCTTGAGCGGATTGAAGGCATTTACAAATCCATACTGGCTCCATGCCCCTCCATAATGATCCTTGATGTTCCGGAGGACACGCATTACGGGCTGTGGAAGAAATGGCAGGGAACCTGACGACGCACTGGGGACAACCGTTCCATCAACCGGCCCCATCGCGGGCGGACCTCCCCAAATCACGTAGCCCTTGTCCGAATCGGAAGCGGTAATACCCCAGAGATCATCGCTGTAATCGGGAAACTGCTTGGCAAGATCTGTGCAGAATAGGCGGTGGGCGTCTGTAGCCAATCTCGAGTTCTGGAAATAGTCGGCGTATTTGTCGCGTTTATCGCGGAAATCAAACCAAGCCTGGGAGTACTGATGCACAAACAAAGGGGCGAACGAACCGATATAACGAATGCCATCATATTCAAAGATGGTCCGTTTCCAGGCGTCCCAGGCTGCTACCGGCAAGGGATGGGAAAGTGATCCCAATCCCAGGAGATACATCATCATCATCTCGCTGTAGTAATCCCAACGATAGGGGAGAAAGCCGATTTCGGGCGTCCACCCATGCGGCAATAGCGAGGTGTCCTCCGACAACCAAGTCCAATCGACCCGGTTGAATATCTCGTAGGCCAAAAAACTGATTTCGGAATGCTCCTGCAAGTGTTGCTGACAGGTGAGGACTCCGCAAAGCAGAATAGCCGTGTCGACGGAAGAGACTTCGGAATCCCACGTTCGTTCGCCGGTGTTGAGGTCGGCAAAGTGGTAGAAGAATCCTCGATGAGTGGGCATCTTCTTCGCGAGGAAGCGCAGAGTGACAAAAACTCGCTCCCGCGCATCGGCAAACGAAACGAATCCGCGTTTTTCTCCGATACAAAGAGCGGTCAGCCCAAACCCCGTTGCCGCAATACTGGCGACTGCGGTGGTGTCATTCGTCCGCACATTGCATCGATCCTTTATCAACCCAGTTTGCGGGCTAGCTTGTTCCCAAAAGTACTGAAAGTTTGCCTTCTCTAGTTCCTCGAGGAACTGATCATCGCCTTGCGAAAGAGAGCTTGGGGCCGGGGCAGGTTGTGGACGATTGCGCTGTTTTTCGGCTACCGCCAGCGGGGGAAACAACTTTGATATATCGCACAATCCCCACATGCTCACGCCCGCGATCCGTAACAGCAGGTCTCGTCGCGTAAGGCGGTTCGTGCCAAGGCCGATCTTTTCGTTCTCGCCCATCCGTTTAATTCTAGATGTTCCGCATTCGGGTGTGAAATGCGGGTCTGAGGGGGAATTTCCGAGGGAGAATTGAGGACGTTGCCGGCTGACCCAGCAACCCTGCATATAGAAGAGCGCGTCGTTAGAATGAGAATGTTAGCCGAGGGTCACGCCATGAGTTCCAGAGGCATGAGGACCAGAAACATGAGTACCAGAAAGAAGATTGCGATTTGGGCAATTCCAGCTCTTGCGATTTTGGCAACGGTCTTGACTATTGTCCTCCTGCACCGGCGGCAGCCGATCATTCTGAGGGGCGCGGTCTTGAGACAGGACAGCGACCCAAAGAAACAGTTGCCCATTGCCGATGTTGAGATCACCGCGATCAATGATTTAGGGAGCGGGAACTCCAGGTCTGATGCCGCAGGTTTCTTCAGGATCACTCTGCCCAAGGGACTCCGACGGCGGCAACCAGTCACTCTCCGATTCCGACACAACGATTACCAACCGCTGGAATCGGACGACTTTGTTGGCGACAAGATTTACATCGCTCGTATGCTGCCAATCCGGCAGCAAACGAACGCGGGACCTCATCATCCCGAGGTAGCGGTCTCAAATGCTCGGGTAAGGTATTCGGTGAAGGCTACAACCGAGGCGGATGTGGGAAGCGCAGTGAAGACGTTCGAGGTCGCCAACACGGGGAACCAACCCTGCGACAATCGGACTCCGTGTTCGTCCGACGGCAAGTGGAAGGCAGCGATCGGCTCCATATCCCTCGACGCTGGGGAGAGGAATCAGTTCCGAAACGCAAGAGTCTCTTGCATCGCAGGCCCCTGCCCTTTCGCAAAGATCGAGCTTGCAGATCTTTCGGGGGACGGACGCTACTTCAACGTGTCAGTTCGCAATTGGTCGGACACGGCCACTTTCTTGTTGGAGGCCGAGGTTGTTCACCCCATGGTCAGCGACATAGTGCGGGATTCTTATCCGGTGATTTTTGGGCGAGCCTTGAATTTCAGCCTGCCGCCTGCGGCGGAGGGTCCGAGCATCGAAGCGGAGCTCGATGGAGTAGCCATTGTCTTTCCCCTTGGACCAAATCTTTTCTTGCGATGGGCGGATTGTCACGTCGGAGTGGACAAGGACCAATCCACAACCTATCGCTGCGAACTAAAGCCCGGGTACCAGTTCCGGTAAGGCGGGCGTTGGCAAGGTGCGCGCAGAAAGACATAAATTATGAGCGGTTCGTCGTATCCCTGAACTGCGCACAGAAAAATCTCCGATCACTCGCCAACAACCAGCGGTGTCTATTGATAGTTGATGAGGACATCCGAAGTTTAATAGGAGGCTACCGTATCCAGGTAGCGTTCTCGGCCACCGACCTCGTTCCTTACATGGTTTCATGCACTGCCTTGGGATTTGTGGTCGTCGTGATGCCTCCCCCCGTTGCGCAACCCGTTGGAAGCGCCGTAGCGAACGGTTCGGAGGATGGCTTTTGAGTTGCTCGTAACCCGTTGACTGATTCCGGCTGACTTCCCTGAAGAGGACTTCTGGCCCGGAACCAATTCCCGGTTTGCGTGGCATCCAATTCTCAATGAGCGCTGGTCCGGGGAGAGGAGATCGACGCTCGGAGCGATCTGTTTTCTTTGGGTGTCGTGCTTTACGAAGGGGCGACCGGCCAACGGCCGTTCGTTGGCAAGAATCATGTGCTGCTGATGAATGCCATCCTAAATGCCGAGCCGATTGCGCCCAACCGCGTGAATCCGGAGCTACCCCCCGCCTTGGACACAATCATCGCAAAGGCACTGGAAAAAGACCGTGAGCAGCGCTACCAGCATGCCTCGGATGTTCGCACGGACTTGCAACGGCTGAAACAATAGTTGGCGAAAAATTCGGTTACACTCAACATCCCCCACCCAAATCGCGGCGGGGGCGAACAGACGGCGCAAGCTTGTGCTAACGCCTGTGTCTGTTGAAAAACCCTGGCTCGGCAGCGTGCTTTTCTCTTATTGTCTGTCTGGTTATTCGCTTATTCGTTTCTTGACGCCACGTTCATGCAGTTGCGAAGTCCGGATTCGGCCTACCGCTGAGGAACCGCACCAGCCGTTTGAGGTTTTGTACCGTGGCCGCCAAGTAGAACTGTTCCCGTACAAACCGCATCCGGCGCAGCCTCAGTCGGCGTAGTCCGATGTAATTCTTCAGTTCTGCGAAGAGTGCTTCCACTTTCCGCCGAGCCCGTTGCGAGATCGCGAACCCTGGTGTCTTGGCCAGAGCGTGGGCACGCTGCCGCGCTGGCTCGCAGGTGTGGATGGCAAGAGTCCGATACTTACCTCGCGTGCAGCGGCTTTTTTGCGAGCAGTCGCGACAGCGCTTCGCCGTCGAATAATAAAGATGAGTGCGGTTGAGCGGATTGATTCCGACGTATTTCAGGGGCTTGCCTTCCGGGCAGATATAGCAGTTCTCCTCAGGCACGTAGGTGAACTGGTCGATGCTGTAAAGGTCGCTCGGCCCATTGGGATTTTCTTTGACCCGGATGTAAGCCGCGATGCCGCGCTCATCGAGCCATTGCAGCATCTCGCCGTTGCCGTAGGTGGTATCTGCCGCCAGCGTCTGTGGCAGGGAGCCGTAACGCTCACGATATCGTTCGATCATGTCTCGGGCCGCCACACTCTCCTGACTCAATCGCGCCGGCGTAGCTTGTACCCCCACGATGACGCAGCTGGCATTGTCGACCAGATAGTTGTCGTAATACCGAGCCGCGCCGGACCGCCTTTGGTCGCATAGGTGGAATCCGGATCCGTGGTCGAGACCTTGTCTTGCGGTGGAACCGGAGGTTCGACCGGATTCTCCCGCTCCAACTCGGCTACATACTCGCGCACCGTGTGGTTCACCTTAGCTACCTCCGCCAGTTGCTCGAGGGGAACGCGGCGGTGATGATCGGCATTGGCCTGGATGAAACTGCCGTCCACCTACATATGCTCGCCCTTCACCAGTCCAGCCTCGACGCAACGGGCCACGACCTCCTCAAACAGCTCCTGAAACAGCTTCGACTCCTGAAACCGGCCGTGCCGGTTCTTGGAAAACGTCGAGTGATGCGGAATCTCCTGGTCGAAGCCGGGTCCGGTGAACCAACGCCATGCCAGATGCATGCGCAGCACTTCCACTAGTTTCCTTTCACTCGTGACGCCGTAGAGATAGCCGACCAGCAACATGCGCAACAGCAGTTCTGGGTCGATGGATGGCCTTCCTGTGTCGCTATAGGAAGCCTTCAACTTCGCTCGAACAAAGTCGAAGCTAACGTGGCGATCGATCAGGCGAGCAGGTGATTTTCAGGAATCTGATCTTCCAGGCGGAAGTAGTAGAACAGCGACTCCGAGCGGGAGTGATGTCCCATCATGAGCAGCAGGCCTCCGAGCATGGCGATGATTAACAGCATCACGAACTCTGGCCTGCTTATAACCTGAACCTCGCCCCGCGACAAGCATCAACTGAGGGACTTTTTCAACAGACACGCCTGATAGCGTCAGTTGACAATTTTGTGCAAGCAGGTCAGGCATGGAAGATCGCCACGCTGCTACTGCAGCTTCGCATACTCCGCCTTGGCTTCTTTCAGGATGGGGATATCGGGGTCGGCGTCTTTCCAGAGGGCGAGGAAGTCCTTGTAGGCGGTACGGGCCTTGTCCTTTTCATCCGCTAGTACGTAGGCGCGTCCAAGTTGCAGACGCGCCAGTGCGCCTACGGGATTGACCATGATCCCGCGATGGTCGAGAATTTTCTGGAACTCGGCGGCGGCTTCGTTGCCCTGATGCGCTGCTAGATAGGCTTCGCCGCGCACGTAGACGGGACACAGCTCGCCCGGGGAACCCAACTCATACGGCGCCACGGGTTGAAGGGCCTCGATGGCCTTTGAGGAATCGTTGCGGCTCAGCGCGAGTTGGGCGCGAATCGTTGGCAGGTAGTTAAATTGGACGAGAGTATGCTCCGGGTCTCGCTTGCCCAAATCATCGGCCAGCATCTGCGCCCGTACCGCGTCGCCTGCGAAGGCCAGTGCTAGAGTCGCCCTAAACTGCACGTTCCGGTTGTTCGAAAGACCGAGCGCCGCCGCGGCCCACTGCCGGGCTTCGACCGCATTACCGAAGAGGGCTTCCCGCAGGGCCGCGGCGGCTTCGTCGTTCGCTGCCACCTCCTTTTCTTCCGCCCGCTCGGCCGAAGCCGCTGCCCGGCGCGAAAACTCCCGGGCCTTTTCCATCTGGCCGGAGTAGGCGACCGTATTGGCTTCAGAAGCCAGAAAGAGGTCTTCCACTCCCGGCTTTCCCGCAGCCCAAGCCAGTTGCTGCGCCATCCCGACCGCATCATTCCGCAAGAAGGCAAGCTGGTACATAGAGAGGTGTAGGTAAGGAGAATCAAACTTTTTTGCCTGCGCCTCTTCGGCTGCGGACCGGGCCTCCTCCAGACGATTCAGAGCGAGATAGCAAAAGACGAGTGCGCTATAACCAAGAGCGTTCGGAGCGAGGCGGAGGCTCTCACGGGCTTCCGCAAGGGCTTTGTCATGTTGCCCGAAAAAAAAGTAGATGGTGAACAAATGGATTCGCGGTATCCAATCTCGCGGATAGGTCTGCGCCCAGACTTCATAGACCCGGCGTGCCTTTTCCATATTCCCGGTAACAATCTCATCGTAAAGAGCCTCGATGTCCAACTTCTCCAGTTCACTCACCCGTTCGCGCAACTCGTACGCCTTCCGCATGCTCTCGGTCCCCAAAGTAAGCTCGGCGAGATTCCTATAGCTCGTCCCGAGCCGGGCATAGGCCATGGCGAAATTCGGGTCGAGGCGGATGGCTCGCTGGAAGAAGGGCACGGCGGCGGACCAGTCGCTTCCCGCCGTTGCCTTCCGTCCCAGGGTGTAAGCCTGAAGAGCTTCAAGCGAAGGCGTAGTGGCCTGCTCAAGCGGCGTGTCGAACTTCTGGACCGTGTTGAGCGTCTCACCCAGCTTGGCGCGCAGCTTCGCGGCCGCATCACTCAGCGCTTTCAGGACGCGTTCTTTGCCGTCTGCCGTTGCCTGCTCCTCAGCCAGGGCATCGCCGGTGCGGCAGTTCACGGCCTTGAGGCCCAGAACATATTGGCTTCCCAGGCTTGCAATCGAGCCGTCAAGGACCGCAGCGCTCTGGGTCCGCTGGCAAAGCTCCCGGGCAATCTCAGGTGTGAGCCGCGCATCTGCTGGCTGCCCCATCAGGCGCAACGTCTGCTGCAGCCGCTGATCCGAGATCAGACTTAGAAAGGGTGATTGTTCTAATTGCACCGCCAACCCCTGACGCAGCGTGCCGTCAAACACCGTGTCGCCAGTCGTGTTCGTGAAGTCACCGAGGACGATGGTGTCCTTGTTGGTGATTTTTGGCGTGCGGTGAAAATAGAAGGAAATAGCGACTGCCAACGCTAACACGACGGCGGGAAAAATCAGCTTCCAACGTAATCTGATAGCAGTTGCGGCTGCGGCCTTCGCGCTTACCGTTACCTGCGCGGAATCCGTGTCCCGCTGCGGGCCGGTCCCCATCTCGGGAGCGTCCAACTGACCCTCGACCGGCGCAATGAAGCGGTAACCATGGCGATGAAGCGTTTCGATGAACCGGGGATTTTCCGCTTGATCTCCGAGCGCCTCGCGCAGCCGGTTGATGGCTGTGTTGACTCCAGCGTCGAAATCTACAAAAGTGTCGGATGACCACAGCCTTTTGGCGGAGCTCTTCGCGCGGCACTGCTTCCCCCGGGCGCTCCAGCAACATGGCCAGTACTGCAAATGGCTGGCCGTGGAGTTTGATTCGCACCCCGCTCTTGCGGAGTTCGCGAGTGCCGAGGTTTGCCTCGAAGGTTCCAAATCGCACAATCCGGGACCGCTCCGGGGATTCTGTTGCCATAGCCACAGCTTTCGTGCCGCAAAGTGTATCACCGGACCGTGGCAAGGGGAGATTCAGCCTTGCCAGAGATTTAGCCAACCATTTTGTCCTCAATTGGTTACAAATCAAGAAACGTTTGAGTTTGCGTCTATTGAGGTACGTGCTGCAATCCGGGATTCTCCCGGTCGTTCGCTGGCCAGACCGCCAAAAAAGGCCAACGACAAAAGGAGAATGCGATGAAAAAAGTTCAAGGATTGGCAGTCAGCAAGATTTTGTTTGCAGCCCTAAGCATCAGCGTCATCGTCGTGGGGATCGCACAGGCCCAGCAGGGCATTCCAATCTTCACTGGAAAGTTCACGCTAACCAATCAAATCCAGTGGGGCAAGACCGTCCTTCAGCCTGGCAACTACACCATCGCCATCGTGTCTGGCGTCGACGCGACGTTCGCAACGGTCAGAGACGGCAAAGGCCGCGCTGTCGCCTGCTTCATGAGCGGGTTCGACAGCGGGGAGACAAGTGCCTGGAACGCGTTGCTCCTCAAAGAAAAGGGTGGACAACTCCGCGTGTATTCTCTGGCACTCGCCAGTCTGGGAAGGGTGCTGGTCTATGACCCGATCTTGGCGCGGGAAGCGGTTCTGGAGGCGCGCGTGCCCCAGACGGTGCCGCTGATGTTGGCTAAGAGATAGGCGTGGCGACGGAAAAACAGATGGGGAGGCTGCCCCGCGAACGACCGAAGAGAGCGACAAAACGGTGGAGACGAATGTCCTCAGCCTTGTAGACCACGCCCATCCCACCGCCACCGAGCTTCTCGACAATGCGGTAGTGCGAGATGGTTTGGGCCGCTCATTGGCGCGACGCCATGTTATGCGGGACACTAGGGCAAGTCAACGAGAACTAACGAGTTGAAGAGGGTTCAGATCGGTAGTTGGCGAAAAATCGCGATAACGCTCATTGACGGGTCAATGAGCGCTAACGCCTGATAGCGACAATTGCCGCGCTCCCACCTTCCGCGTGACGCAAAAGAAAGCCGCCCAAACATCGGGCGGCCGTTGTGTTTGTTCCGGATTACTAGGTCACAGCTCGCCCCGCTGTTAGAACGTGTCCCAAAACGTGGTGCACTGGTGACCACTGGCAAAGTTGGACTCGACCACCGGCGTCGGTGGTATGAACGATTGAAACTCGTCGGTTGACGTGCTGTAAGGAGACCAGACCGGCTCACCAGAGGAGTTCGGGTCTCCCGTCTTCGCGAACTGCGTCCAATAGCTGACCATCGCATTGGAGAGCCGCACTTGTTTGGGCAAAAGTGGCGCCGCCGGGATTCCGAAAAAATTGACGCCCTTGAATAGGTATTGAAGCTCTGAAGTATGATAGGCGCCCAACGGAAACGTTAACAACCCGCCAAACGCGGATTGCGGCGGGGGCGCGTTCTCATCATTGAACTCATACGCATAGGTCGTCACAAATTTCGACAGTAACTGATCCGCATTACGCGCCGGACAGCTGAAGATTCCGTCGGTACCTGAGGCGCCCAATGCCTCACCGCCAAACGAGTAACTGGCAAATGGGTACAAGGCGAGGACGTCCGGCTCCAGGCCTCCCCACAGAGCATTGACAGCAGCATCGTACTCCGCCGAAGTCAGTATCGGATGCCCAACGAAGTCGTACTCGTCAGCCACAAACAACCTATATTCATCGTGATTGGTGCCCGAAATCACCGGCACTTGATTGAATTCGCCGGTGGCAAATGCCGCGCTGATCGGCTGTGTAAGTAGGGTTCCATCCACGAACGGATACACGGGGCTCGCCTCTCCTGCGATCATTGTCGAGGCGGGCACGGCACGCAGGCACGAAGCCTTCTGGCTGGCGCAGCCGACACTATCCGCAATCGCGGCGCCAGACGGTACACCTTCGCTGCCCGTCGTTTCCCCCTCCGCCAGCGTAACAATGAAGAAAAAGTAGTCTTGGAATTCCAAATACGAGCCACTTTCCGCTATCGCCCCTTGGAACAGGCCTGCCGCCAGGGGAGATGCGAGCTGGGCATAGACGCTTTGTCCGCCCGCAGACTCGCCGAATATCGTTACTCGATCCGGATCGCCGCCAAAGCCCGCGATGTTCCTGCGCACCCACTGCAACGCGAATTGCTGATCCATGAACCCATAGTTGCCATTGAGATGGCCTTCGGCATCGATCGCGGACTGGGCAAAGAATCCCAAATAACCCAGGCGGTAATTAATGGTGACGACGATCACCCCTTGTTTCACGAGTCGCTTGGGGTCGTAAGGATTGCTGCTCCCACCCGTGAGTGAGCCACCATGAATCCAAACCATCACCGGCAGGCCGCTCCCCACGCCATCACTCAATTCCGACTGGGGCGTATAGACATTCAGGAACAGGCAATCCTCGCTGCCCCCTCCAGCTTGCGTGCACTCACTACCGAATTTAGTCGCTTGCAGTAAAAATCCGGGAAAGAGCCCGTAAGGCTTCGGCGGTTTCCAGCGCCGAGCTCCCACCGGCGGAGCCGCGTACGGGATGCCGAGAAATTCGTTTACGCCATCCACAGTTAAGCCAATCACGACTCCGCTTTCAATGAGAGCAATCGGACGGACGTTGGCAGATGCGGTTAGTACCGAGCCCAGAGTGAACACGCAGATAGCCGCCACTCCAAGCAAAAGTTTGGAAGTAAACCCACCATGCTCGAGCCGCTTGTTCGCTTTCGCGCTGTTTTTCATCGCTGATTCCTCCATCAGAATAGGATTCGTTTTCAACATGATGAATTGTCTTTTCGAGTCGGTACCCTGCCAGTACCGGCCCGCTGTGTCGAAGTTGGATTCTGTGCCGAGCGAGGAACGAAGCCTTCTGGCCTCAAGCCGACGTTAAAGTTCGGCATACTTTCCTCCTCGTTGGCGAGGGGATTTGCTTCGCCTCAGGGGGTGCTGCGTCTCAACGGGCGGGAACTGCTCTTCGGGGAGGCGAGACGGCCCCAATTGTACTGCTGTTCGACTGCGGCGGCGAAGAAAAAATGGGTTAGTCAGACTGCCAGTTCACAAGATGGCAGAGACACCGCGAATCGGATTCTGTCAGACGTTCGAAATGGATCGTTGACGAGCGTGGGAGCCGACATTGTTATGGAATCAATTACACTCACTGACCTCGGGACGGGGGGTTTTGAGTGTAAACGCCTGTGGGTGTTGAAAAAGTACGTCAGCGGAACGGCTTTTTCGGCTGCGAGTGCCGCTGCCAAGTTTTTCTTCTCTCTGTTCGGCTAAGCGGTGGCTGGCAGAACCGGTGTTGTCGGC